>NZ_JBEUDS010000020.1:0-67437 GCF_041060555.1 Parapedomonas caeni
AAGGCATGGCCGAACTCAACCAACCCATGATCGAGGAGGAAAATCAGCCCCTACACATCACCGCCAAAGCCGCCTGACGATGGCCCACGGCCACAGCCGAAATTACACCACCTTGACGGACGCGACCCGGACCCGGTTTCCCAGACGCTTGCGGCTTCGACGATTGGCGCAGTCAACGACCCCAAACCCACGCCGTCAAGTTGTATTTTGAAGACATGCGGCCAAGCGTGCCATTTTCTGCCGCACATGCGAAATCGTCGCATCGGCCGGCGCCAGCCGATCCGAGTTGACCAGATGCCTGACCGCCGATAGGACCGACAAACCGTTAATGCAAACCGAGGCTGGCAACCTCCAAGGCTGTTCGTGCTTTCACAACGCGCCCGATACGCGCTCAAGGCGCTGGTTCATCTTTCACGGGTGCCGGAAGGGCAAACGGTGCAGATCGCCGCGCTCGCCGAACGCGAACAGATTCCCCGCAAGTTTCTGGAAGTGATCCTGGTCGAGCTCAAACGGCATGGCCTGGTAGAGAGCGTGCGCGGCAAGCATGGCGGTTACCGGCTCGCCCGCCCGCCGGCGATGATCACCTATGGCGATGTGGTACGGGTGACGGACGGGCCGCTGGCCCTGGTGCCATGCGTCTCCCGGACCGCCTACCGCCGCTGCGACGATTGCCAGGACGAGGAAAGCTGCGCCATCCGCCGGGTCATGGCGGAGGTCCGCGACGAAACCTCCCGCGTGCTCGACGCCACCACCCTGGCCGACGTCAACTGACCTCCGGCCACGGACGCGATCGCCGGCACGCCTTCGCCACAACGCTTGATCTTGCTCATGTGCCGGGCGCCACAGGCTGCTAGACTGCGGGCATCATCCAGACGGCGGGCATCATCACGCCACGCCAGCACAGGAGGCAGCACCATGACACCAGCCGAACCGTGGATTGTCATCGCCGACGGGCAACGGGCACGCATCGTGCGGCTGATTCGAGGCGCCCGGCCCGCCATCGAGGATGTGCTGCCGTTCGATTGGGTGAACGCCGACCTTCTGGCCCAGCACCTCGACTCCGGCGCCCTGGGCAGCGGCCAGGCATCCGCCGGCAGTTCGATCCGCCATGGCGTCGAACCGCGCAACGATCCCCGGCGCCAGTCGAAACAGGCGTTCGCCACCCGGTTGGCGGATTATCTCAGTGCCAGGGTCGCCGATCACGCCGCCGCCCCGATGGTGCTGATCGCCGCCCCGGCGACACTGGGCGATATCCGCGCCGCGCTGTCCGATACCGCCCGCGCCCAGGTGGTCCGGGAAATCGACAAGGATCTGACCAAGGAACCTGAAGAGCAACTAGCTGCCCACCTGATCGACCTGCTCGACTGACCATTTTTTCACCGATCCGGATTTTCCCGCGTTCGTCGCAGGACATGCGACGTTGACGGGCAGGAACGTGAGCGGCGCTTGACATGTCGCAATGCCGCACTGCAACATAAGTGCTAAGAGTCCGTGATAGCGTGGCCTTGCCACCCCAGGAGACACGTCATGCCCGCTGTGTCATCGCGCACACTGCCCACCAGCACCGAAACCGCCAGCGCGCCGGCGGCGATCCCGGCGATTTTCCGCGAGGGACTCGCGCCACCACCAGCGGCCGCCGGAGAGTTCGGTCAGGACGGCGCCCATGCCTCGGCGGCGGTCGGCGATGTGCTGGACAAGTCACTCCACGCGCTCACCGCGCGGATGACCGGCGGTCTGTCGCCGGCAGCGCTGGCCGGCGCCTATTTCGACTGGGCCGCCCACATCGCCCTGTCCCCCGGCAAGCAACTGCAACTTTGGGACAAGGCGGTGCGCAAGACACTGCGACTCGGGCGCTACGTCAGTCAAACCGCGCTGCGTGGCGGCGAGCCGTGCGCGGCCTGCATCGAGGCGCTGCCGCAGGACAACCGCTTCCGCGATCCGGCCTGGATGCGCCCGCCGTTCGACATCATCCACCAGTCATTCCTGCTCACCCAGCAGTGGTGGCACAACGCCGTCACCGACGTCGCGGGCGTCACCGCCCAGCACGAAAGGGCGCTCGACTTCACCGTGCGCCAGTTGCTTGATGTGATATCGCCGGCCAATTACCTCGCCACCAATCCCGAAGTGCTGGACAAGACGGTGAGCGAGGGCGGCGCCAATCTGATGCGCGGCGTGCAGAATTTCTGGGAGGACTGGGAGCGCCGGATGAGCGGCAAGCCGCCGGTGGGCGCCGAGGCCTATGAGCCCGGCGTCAATCTGGCCACCACGCCGGGCAAGGTGGTGTTCCGCAACCGGCTGATCGAGCTGATCCAGTACACGCCGACCACCGCGACCGTGCGCCCCGAACCGCTGCTGATCGTGCCGGCGTGGATCATGAAGTATTACATCCTCGACCTGTCGGCCCACAATTCGATGGTGCGCTATCTCGTCGACCAGGGTTTCACGGTGTTCATGATCTCGTGGAAGAACCCGGACGCCGAGGACCGCGACCTGACGCTGAACGACTACCGCACCCTGGGTGTGATGGCGGCGCTGGACGCCATTGCCGCCATCGTGCCGGGTCCGCGTGTGCACGCCATGGGCTATTGCCTCGGCGGCACGCTGCTGTCGATCGCCGCCGCCGCCATGGCCCGCGACGAGGACGACCGGCTGGCCTCGGTCACCCTGCTCGCCGCCCAGACCGACTTCACCGAGGCCGGCGAACTGACGCTGTTCATCAACGAAAGCCAGCTCGCCTTCCTTGAAGACATGATGTGGGAGCAGGGCTACCTCGACTCCACCCAGATGGCCGGCGCCTTCCAGCTGCTGCGCTCCAACGACCTGGTGTGGTCGCGGCTGGTACATGACTATCTGATGGGCGAGCGGGCCACGATCAACGACATGATGGCCTGGAACGCCGACACCACGCGGATGCCCTACCGCATGCACTCGGAATATCTGCGCCGGCTGTTCCTCGACAACGACCTCGCCGAGGGGCGCTACACGGTCGATGGCCGGCCGATCGCCATTCAGGACATCCGCGCGCCGATCTTCGCCGTCGGCACCGAGACCGACCACGTCGCGCCGTGGAAGTCGGTCTACAAGATCAACCTGCTGGCCGACGTCGACGTCACCTTCGTGCTGACCAAGGGCGGCCACAATGCCGGCATCGTCTCCGAGCCCGGCCACGATCACCGCCACTATCGCATCGCCACCCGACCGGCCAGCGGCCGCCACATCCCCGCCGATGACTGGCTGACGATGACGCCTCGACGCGACGGCTCGTGGTGGCCGGCGCTGGCGGACTGGCTGGCCGGCCATTCCGGCGCGCCCGTGGCCCCGCCATCGCTGGGGCTGCCGGCAATGCAGGGGATGCTGGCTGACGCGCCGGGCAGTTATATTCATATGAAATGACGGCGCGTCCGGACTAGAAAACCACCGGAAGCACACAAAACAACAGGGATCATCGCGTGCCAAGGTCAATTCTCCGGGTTCTCCTCGTCGTGCTGGTGGCAGCGGCCGCCGCCGGCGGCTGGTTCTACGTCAGCCGCGACAAGGCCGACACCGGGCTGGTGGCGGTCAATGGCCGCATCGAGGCCATCGACGTCTATGTCGCCAGCAAGATCGCCGGCAAGGTGACCGAGGTCGCCGTGCGCGAGGGCGACGCCGTGAAGACCGGCGACCTCGTCGCCCGGCTCGACACCACGACGCTGGATGCCCAGCGCCAGCAGGCGCTGGCCCAGGTGGAGCAGGCCCGCAGCGCCCGCGCCACCGCCGCCGCCAGCATTGCCCAGGCCCGCAGCGCGGTGACGCTGGCGACCCAGGAAATCGCCCGCACCGCCAGACTGGTGCAGGACGGCTACGCCACCCGGCAGTTGCTCGACCAGCGCCAGGCGACGCTGAAATCCAGCACCGCCGCGCTGGCAGCCGCCGAAGCGCAGGTCCACGAGGCGGACGCCGCCATCAAGACCGCCGAGGCGGCGGTCGCCACCATCGACACCCAGATCGCCGACAGCCGCATCGTCGCCCCCGTCGCCGGCCCGGTGCTCTACCGGCTGGCCGAGCCCGGCGAGGTGCTGGCCGCCGGCGGCCGGGTGGTCGCCATCGTCGATGCCAGCGACATCTACCTCACCGTGTTCCTGCCCGAGTCCACCGCCGGCAAGGTGGCGGTGGGCGACGAGGCGCGCATCCGGCTGGATGCCCGTCCCGACGTGGTGCTGCCGGCGCGCGTCACCTTCGTGTCGCCGTCGGCGCAGTTCACGCCGCGTCAGGTGGAAACCGCCGAGGAACGCCAGAAGCTGACCTTCCGCGCCAAGCTGACCATTCCCGCCGAAAGTTTGGAGGCCTGGGTGAAGCCCGGCATGCCCGGCATGGGCTATGTGCGCACCGACCGGCGCCAGCCGTGGCCGGCGACACTGCCGAAGTGACCACGGCCACCACGCCCGGTCCGGTGATCCGTCTCGTCGACGTCCATCACCGCTATGGCGCCACCGCCGCGCTGGACGGGGTGAGCCTCGACATTCCGGCCGGCCGGATGATCGGCCTGATCGGCCCCGACGGGGTCGGCAAGTCGACCCTGCTCGGGCTGATCGCCGGCACCCGGCGTCTCCAGCGCGGCACGGTGACGGTGCTGGGCGGCCCGATGGCGAGCAGCCGCCACCGCCGCGCCGCCGCGCCGCGCATCGCCTACATGCCCCAGGGGCTCGGCCGCAATCTCTACCCCACCCTGTCGGTGGCGGAGAATCTGTCCTTCTTCGGCCGGCTGTTCGGGCTCAACCACGCCGAGCGGCGCGAGCGCATCGGCCGGCTGACACGCGCCACCGGCCTCTACCCCTTCGTCAACCGCCCCGCCGGCAAGCTGTCGGGTGGCATGAAGCAGAAGCTCGGGTTGTGCTGCGCACTGATCCACGACCCCGACCTGCTGATCCTCGACGAGCCGACCACCGGCGTCGACCCGCTGTCGCGCCGGCAGTTCTGGGAGCTGATCCGCACCCTGCGCGCCGAGCGGCCGGGCATGAGCGTGCTGGTCTCCACCGCCTATATGGACGAGGCGGCGCAGTTCGACTGGCTGGTCACCATGAACGCCGGCCAGGTGCTCGCCAGCGGTACGCCGGCGGAGATTCTCGCTACCGCCGGCGCCGCCAGCCTGGAGGACGCCTTCATTGCCCTGCTGCCGGAAGCACAGCGGCGCGACCACAAGGCGCTGGTGATTCCACCGCGCACCGACGGCGATGGTCCGCCGGCGATCGAGGCCGAGGGCCTGACGCGGCGCTTCGGCGACTTCACGGCGGTCGACCGGGTGTCGTTCCGCATTCCGCGCGGCGAGATCTTCGGCTTCCTCGGTTCCAACGGCTGCGGCAAGACGACAACGATGAAAATGCTCACCGGCCTGCTGCCGGCCACCGACGGCAAGGCCTGGCTGTTTGGCAAGGCCGTAGACCCGCACGACATCGCGACCCGACGCCGGGTCGGTTACATGGCGCAGGCCTTCTCGCTCTACGAGGAGCTGACGGTCCGCCATAATCTCGAACTGCACGCCCAGCTCTACAATCTGCCCGCCAGCGACGTGCCGACGCGGGTGGCGGAGATGCTGGAGCGCTTCGGCCTCACCCATGTCGCCGAGCAGCGCCCCGAAAGCCTGCCGCTGGGCCTCAAGCAGCGGCTGTCGCTGGCGGTGGCGGTGATCCACGGCCCGGAGCTGCTGATCCTCGACGAACCGACGTCCGGCGTCGACCCGGTGGCGCGCGACCAGTTCTGGCAGCTGCTGGTCGACCTGTCGCGCCACGACGGCGTGACTATTTTTATATCCACCCACTTCATGAACGAGGCGGAGCGCTGCGACCGCATCTCGCTGATGCATGCCGGACGCGTGCTGGCTGCCGGCCCGCCGGCCGAACTGATGGCGCAAAGCAACACCGGCTCGCTGGAGGAAGCGTTCATTCACCATCTGCAGGCTGCCATGCCGCCGGATTCCCCTGCCCCGGAGACCGACGTGCCGGAGGCTGGCGCCAGCACCGGCATGAAGACGACACCCGACCATGGTGCCGCTCGCACCCCGCTGTTCAGTTTCCGGCGTCTTTGGGCCTATGCCGCGCGCGAGACCAAGGAAATCCTGCGCGATCCGGTACGTATCGCCTTCACGCTGATCGGGCCGCTGATCCTGATGTTCGCCTTCGGCTACGGCATTTCCTTCGATGTCGAGAACCTGACCTACGCCGCGCTGGATCGCGACCAGTCGCCCCAGTCGCGGGCGCTGCTGGAGAATTTCAGCGGCTCGCGCTATTTCAGGGAACGCGCGCCGCTCGCCGACTACCAGGAACTGGACCGCCGGCTGCGCCGTGGCGCGGTCAGCTTCGCCATCGAAATCCCCCCCGACTTCGGCCGCGACCTCGATCGCGGCGCGACGCCGGAGGTCGGCGTGTGGATCGACGGCGCCAATGCGTTTCGCGCCGAGACGCTGCGCGGCTATGTCGAGGGGGTGGCCCAGAGCTACGCCACCCGGCTGGCCACCGCCGCCGGCCAACCGGAAGCCGCCAGCCTGCCCGCCGATCTGGCCATCCGCTTCCGCTACAATCAGGCCTTCCGCTCGATCTACGCCATCGTGCCCGGCGTCATCATGCTGCTGCTGGCGCTGATTCCGGCGATGATGACAGCGGTGGGCGTGGTGCGCGAGAAGGAGAACGGCTCGATCGCCAACCTCTACGCCTCGCCCACCAGCCGGTTCGAATTCCTCGGCGGCAAGCAGCTGCCCTATGTCGGGCTGGCCTATATCAGCTTCCTGATGATGGTCGGCATCGCCGTGTTCGGCTTCGGCGTGCCGATCAAGGGCAGCGTCATCGGCCTGTTCACCGGCGCGCTGCTCTATGTCACCGCCACCACCGCCTACGGGCTGATGATCTCGTCGTTCGTACGCACCCAGCTGGCCGCCCTGTTCGCCACCTCGATCACCATCGTCATCCCGGCGATCAACTTCTCCGGCTTCATGTTCCCGCTCTCCAGCATGAACCTCGGCGGCCAGATCATGGGGCACATGTTCCCCACCGGTTACTTCCAGAAGATCTCGGTGGGCGCCTTCACCAAGGGGCTGGGCCTGATGGAACTGGCGCCGCGCATTGTCATGGTGGGGCTGTTCGCGCTGGCGTTCATCCACATCGCCCGCCTGCTGCTGAAAAAGCAGGAGGCCTGAGGCGATGCTGCAGCGTCTGGGCCATATCTGGCGGCTGGGGATCAAGGAGCTGTTCAGCCTGCGCACCGATGTCGTGCTGCTGGCGCTGATCGTCTACGCCTTCTCGTTCGCGGTGGTGATGGTGTCGAAGGGCGCCACCACCGAGGTCAAGAACGCCGCCGTCGCGGTGGTGGACGAGGACCAGTCGACGCTGAGCCGCCGACTGAGCGATTCCATCCGGCCGCCGCAGTTCAGGCCGCCGGTGGAAATCCGCCTCGACGAACTGGACGCGGCGATGGACGCCGGCAGCTACACCTTCGTGCTCGTCATCCCGCCGAACTTCGAGCGCGACGTGCTGCGCGGCGACCAGCCACCGATTCAGCTCAACGTCGACGCCACGGCGATGACCTACGCCGGCAACGGCAGCGCCTATCTGCAATCGATCCTGACCCGCGAGCTGCTGGCCTTCCGGGCGCGCCAGCCGGCCAGCGCCAGCCTGCCGATCAACCTGGTCACCCATGCCCGCTTCAACCCGAACCTGGAGCCGGTATGGTTCATGTCGGTGATGCAGGTGATCAACAGCATCACCATTCTCGCCATCATCCTCTCCGGCGCCGCCATCATCCGCGAGCGCGAGCACGGCACGCTGGAGCATCTGCTGGTGATGCCGCTGACGCCGCTGGAGATCATGCTGGCCAAGGTCTGGGCGATGGGCGCCGTTGTCGTCGCCGCCACCGGTCTGTCGCTGACGCTGGTGGTCAAGGGCGTGCTGGGGGTGCCGCTGACGGGCTCGCTGACGCTGTTTCTCGCCGGCGCCGTGCTCTACCTGTTCGCCGCGACGTCGCTGGGCATCCTGCTCGCCACGCTGGCCCGCTCGATGCCGCAGTTCGCCATGCTGATCATCCCGGTGTTCATCATCATGTACATGCTTTCCGGCACCATCACGCCGCTGGAGTCGATGCCCGGCTGGCTGCAGACGATCATGCAGGGCTCGCCCTCCACCCACTTCGTCCGCTTCGCCCAGGCCGTGCTGTATCGCGGCGCCGACCTGCCGATCGTCTGGCCGGACATGCTGCGGGTCGGCGGCATCGGCGCGCTGTACTTCACGCTGGCGCTCGGCCGTTTCCGCCGCATGCTGCAGACCGCCAACGGCTGAACGCCCCCGCCGAACACGCTCGCCGCGCCCGCCGGTTGCACGCCCCCCGACCTCCGTGCATCCTGCGCGCAGGATAAACGATGGCGGGCCACCAGGGGCCGGGAGTGGCGGATCATGCACAAGGGCTCGGGACACAGGGGATCATGCCTGTGCGGCGCGGTGACGTTCGAGGTCGATCACACGCTGAAGCCGCCCGATGGCTGCCACTGCGTGCAGTGCCGCAAGACATCCGGCCACTATTTCGCCTCCACCGACGTGCCGAAGACGGCGTTGACCGTCCACGGCGCGGACGCGCTGACCTGGTATCAGTCGTCGACCAAGATCCGGCGCGGTTTCTGCGCCACCTGTGGTGCCTCGTTGTTCTGGGAGCCGCTGCACCGCGACTGGATCGGCATCGCCATGGGCGCGTTCGATACCCCCACCGAGACCCGGCTGGAGATGCATATCTTCGTCGCCGAGAAAGGTGACTATTACAGTCTCGACGACGGTCTGCCGCAGCATCAGCATTAGGGTGGAGGCGCATCCGGTCCCTGGCGACGATGGCAACCCGGCGCCAATGCCGTCAGGCCCGGCGCCAGTCAGCCAGCGATCGCGGAAAGGCCAGATGCCAGCCCGGGAGACTGCCGCCAACCTTGGCGGCGACATAACTCAGTCCACAGGTGGCCACAAAAAGTACCGTACCGGCAACGACAGGCTGGTCCGGCACCAGACGAGAGGCGACGGCGGCCTGATACAGGCGCAGCAGCACCTGGTAGATCAGCGAATGAAAAAGATAGATTTCAAGTGAGTGCCGGCCCAGCGCATGCCACATCCGCCTGAGCGGCAACAGGCGGCTGAGCCCGACCAGCGCCACGAAGGCCGACACGGCATTGGCGTCATGCAGCAGCAAGGGCGGCAACTGTGCATAGGTGAACAGGTTGAGCGCGGCGAGATTGACCGACGTTTCCATGATGATCATTGCCGCCGACGTACCGACAAACACCGTCAGCATCGCCCACGACAGCCACCCGCCGCCGGGCGCGCCTCTGGCCAGCCGTCCGGCGATCATCCCCAGCGGCATCACATAGATGATGATCAGCAAACCAAGCGGGACATAGGTCTTGATGTCCTTCGGCGCCTCGCCAATCAGTCCGTGCAGTGCGAGGAGCGCGCACAGGATGATCGCCGCCAGGCGGCTGGATGCCTCGGCCAGAAAGCCGCGCAGGATCGTGAGCGCCAGCAAGGTCGGCAGGAACCAGTAGAGCTGGAACCCGGACGCCCTGTCGACAAGCGGCGCACTGGCGATCGTCAGGCCGAGCACATAATCCTTCAGCCAGCCGAACATGCCCTGCCCGTGCTGTTCGACCACCAGGAACAGGATTGCCGACAGCGTGTAGAAGACAGAAAATGGCACCAGGTAACGCATGCAACGGTCAATGATCGCGCGTCTGTTCAGGCTGATGGCCGGCACAAGGAACGGCAGGAAAAGAAAGCCAAAAACATGGAATGAGTAAAGAACGCGCTGCACATTGTCGACCGAGAACGACAGCAAGGTATTGTGGCCTGCGACAATGCACGCGATCAGAACGCCTTTTACGACGTCAAGGTCAGGGGTGTCAGTTTCCTGTCGCGACGTCATGTGAGCATCGCGCCCTTCTGACCGCGGCGCTGCCAGCCGCCGTCCGGGATGGCATGAGCGGGCGCCGTTCCGGCCTTTCCCGCCCGGGCGGCCCAGATCGCGGCGGCCAGCACCAGCGAGAACATCGGACTGGAAATATAGTAGGCGGAAACGAAAACCATGAAAGCGGCGCACGGCAGGACACCCAGCAACAGTGCTCGCCTGGGCAGGCAGATGCGCGCAAAGAAATAGAGCACGACGGGGAGCATGAAAAAGCCGCCCTGGACCAGCAGCATCCCCAGTCCCGACGATACACCGTTCAGGCTGAGGCCAAGGATGTCCGCGTTGTTGTCGAGCAGGCGTTCGCGGGTCTCCAGCCAGGTGGCGTGCCCCATGCCCAGCGGCATGAGGCCCCGTTCGAATGCATCCTTCAGCGGCTCCCAGAAACCATAAATGCGGGCATTGACGCTGTAATCAAGCAGAATGACCTTTGGCCCCAGCTCGACAAGATCCTTCAGCAGACCGATGATCCGGCTTTTCTCGGAAAAATAGGAAATGGCGAGCGCCAGCCCGGAGGCACCCGCCAGCACGCCCAGCACCAGGACGGGCAATCGTCGCAGGCGCAGCAAGCACCACAGCACGCCCCCCAGCCCCAGCGCAAGCAGCGCCGACGAGGACATCGCCACCAGTACCGCATCCAGCACCGCAAGGGCGGCGACCCAGGGGCGGCCTCCCACGAGCACGACAGCGGCCGCCAGCAGCAGCATCTGGAAGCCGTGGTGCGTCGGCTCCGGCGCCAGGGAGAGGGCACCGCGCCCGGATGCCAGCACGGCCTCGCCCAGGCTGCTGGCGTCCGGCGACGCGATCAGGAAAATGAGAAAATTCGGCGCGATCAAGAACTGTATGAGGCCAACGGCAATCCAGGTCAGCACGGCCGCCGTCAGCATCGTGCGGAACTGTTCCACATTCCTTGTGATGATGTGCAGCATGACCGGCACCAGCACCAGCGGCGACACGTAACTGAGCCAGAACTGCACCTCGCGGATTTCAAGGCCGGACGGCGCCGCCAGAAAAAGCAGAAACGTCCCGAAGGTCGCCAGGCAGTAAAGGAAAATACGGTCAAGCCGGGGCAGGACGGAGGGAATGGTCGGCACCAGAAGCAGCAGCAATGCCGACATGAGCAAGGCATTGGGCTGGTTGTATGACTGGAGCGGCAGGATTTTTATATATGGGAACAGGAACGAAAATGTCGTCAGGGCATAAACAGCACCGATCCGCTGCGTGTTCACCGTGAAATGGACAACCCCTGGAGAATTGGACATGCGAAGGCCGCCTGATTGACTAGTTCACCCGGATGAATCGCGCATCATCGTCGGGCACCGACGTCCAGTATCGGGCGGACTCAGTGCCGGACCACCTGACGATAGCGGCGGATCTGACGATCAAGCAACACGAACAGGCTACCGGTGAAGACGCCGAAAACCACGCTGAGCGGCAGGATGATGATCGGCCTGGGACTGGTGGGACGCGGTGATGCCGCAGGTTCGCCCAGGGGTTCCGCGGCGAACGGCAGGGTGGAACTTGCCATCATCCTGGTGCGTTCCTGCTCGCTCAGTGCCTGCGCCAGGGCCGCGCGGTGTTCCACCAGCGTGGCTTTCTCCAGCTGCTGTGACAGATAAGCGATGTACGCCGTCGCACGGGTGTGCGCCTTCTGCCTCAGCCCTTCGTCAACCACCTGATGAAGAGCCATGAGGAAACCGGCCGCGAAAGCGGGGTCTTGCGCCTCCATGACAAGCCTTGTCACGGGCGATCTCTCGGCCTCCACCACCCTGACGTGTCGTTGAATATATTCCTGCAGTCGCGCCGCGTCAGGCGGCGTCCAGTCATAAACGGGGATACCGACCAGACGCTTTGCAAAGCGCGCCAGGCTCCGGACAATGCCGGAGGCCGGTTCGCGGTACCCCTGTTTCTCGCCGTCCCACTCCGCCCTGAAGACAGTTTGCATCAGGTCGGTGCGTTTGAGGAGCATCGCCGCCACATCGCGGGACGTGACATTCTCGGTGTACAGCGCAAAATAGTTCGATGCCGAGTCCTGGTTCATCCGCACCCCCGCCACGGACGCCAGTCCGGCGAGGCCACCCAGTTTGGACAGCTCGGAAGACGACTGCTGCGTCGGCGTGACGCGCAGTTCAACGGTATAGAGATAGGTTGCGTATTTTGCGTACACGATCGCCGCGCACAGCGCGACGGCGGCAAATGCGGCGATCAGCCAGCGTCGGTTCCACAGATAGGACGCGATTTCCAGTAGATTGATCTCGTCCTTGTCGACATGCCGATCAACGTCGATATCCATTTCCGCACTGCCTGATTCGATCGCCCGGCGCCTGCCCAGACCCCCTTGCCGCCATATGTCATCCTGATGAACGAATGGCCATGTGCCGACGTGTTTGATGCGATAGCGCAAGTGGGGACGGTCTTCCAGACCTATTCGCCGCGTTCCCGCTGGCCAGCAAGGCACCCGCCGTTCACGGACATGAAGCCGCGGCCAAGGCATCGCCCGCGTCATCCCGACTGTTCCGCCGGCGCTCATCAGGGCAGGCCCGAAACTCCGCCCCTCGACGGTGTCCGCTTCTGGCGGATTATTGACCGGCCACCACCAGGGTGGTGCGGTCAAGCCCGGTGTTGCCGGTGGCGGGGTCGTAGGCATAGACCGTCAGCTCGTAGCTGCCCGGCACCGGCGGCGTGAAGCTGCCGGCGAACTGGCTGGTGGCGCCGGCGAAGGCCAGCGACACCTCGCCGGCCGGCTGGCCGTCGCGACGGACCAGCGCCCGCACCTCGTAGCGGCTGGCGTCCCACAGGCCGCCGGGCTCGATCGGGCAGCCGCACATCATGGTGACGTTGGCCTTCAGCGCCACCGGCTGGCCGGCGGTCCAGCGGCCGTGCGCCGGAGGGTCGAGCACGTCGACGACGAAGCCCGGCAGCTCCAGTACCCAGCCGTCACCGCCGTTGAGCGACTTGCCCGGCACCAGCCACTGGCGCGCGGTCACCCGCGTCGTCGCCTGCGGCTGGCCCTGCGGCCCCAGCGCCTCCACCTCGACCAGCGTCGGCCGGTCGAGCTCCAGCGTGGTGGCGAAGCGCGCGGCACTGGCATCGGCCATCAGGGCCCGGCGGCCGCCGTCCTTGTGCATGGTCTTGGCGGTATTGCCGGTGCCGCCGGCGGTAAGCCCGGTGGCCAGCAGCGCGCCGGTCTCGACGTCGCGCAGGGTGATGCGCACGCCACCCATGCTGGTGCCGATGAACTTGGCGTCCTTGCTCAGCACCCGCACCACCACCTCGGTGGGCGCGGCCGCCGCCGGCAGGGTGACGCCCGGCAGGCCCAGCAGGGCGAGCAGCGCGGAAAACAGAACGGCGCGGACAGCAGGACGGGTCATCGGTCGGTCTCCGGGTTGCAGGTGTAGCAGTGACAGCGGGACATCGCTTCAATCTAGTCCCCACCCCGCCGCCGGCCAGCCTCGGCAGGCCGGCCTCGGCGCATCGGGGGTCAGCGGTCGAGCGTCACCGTGAAGGCGCCGCGCAGGTCGCCGGGCGCGAAACCGCGCGCGGCGTCGGCGGGATAGAAGTCACGCAGCGCCGCCTCGACCTCGGGCGCCAGCGTGGCACCGTGGCAGGTGGTGCACAGCGGCTGGGTGACGATGGCCTTCATGTAGCGGGTGACGGGCCGGCCCTCGATTGCCGTGTGCACCACCGCCTCCAGCGTCGCCGGATCGGCGCCGGCCTGGCGGTCCTGCTCGAAGCGGGACATCGCCGCCCGTTCCCAGGCATCCGGCGTGTTGGCGGGATTGCGGTTCTTCAGGCTCGTGCGGCCGATGGCAAGCCCGTGGGCTGTCCCGACCTCATGCGCGATGGCCGGCGCGCGCTCGGCGCACACCTTGATGCCGTTGACCGGGCCGCCCGCCGCGATGGCGTTTTTCAGCTCGCCCTGCAGGGTGGCGGCGAAGGCGGCCACCGCCGCGCGGGCGCGGACAACCTCTGGCGCCGCGCGGGCGCGGACAACCTCTGGCGCCGCCGATGGCGCCGCACCGGCAGCAGCGGCGGCAGGCGCCCCGGCATCCGGGGGGACATCGGCCGGCGCCGGGCCGGCGGCCACCACCGCCGCCCCCAGCAACAACATGCCGAACAGCGGAATCGCTTGGGCAGGACGCATGGCGGCTCTCCTCGGACGGTCGCCGCGCCGGGCGACTGAGGTCCGGACCGCGACGACAGGGACTTCTATATATTAGACGTTACGCAAATACGGCCGCTGTCCGGCGCGGTCAAGCCACGCACCGTCGCTGCGACCATCCGCCCCCGCCGCCGCGCCGGTTGACTTTCAACCACCGGCTGGGTAGTCACGCCGCCGTCACGCGCCGCCCCTGTTTCGACTGGCGCCGTTGTCGTGTTCTTCAGCGTTTGCCGTTTTACCCGCGTATCCCGCGTCGCCGCGTCGCTATCGGCGACGATGGCGCGCCCGCCGCCCTGTTCCCGCGTCCTGCCCCGCCGTCCCGCCAATTGACGAAAGTCCCGCCATGCTGATTGCCCATATCTCGCTGCCCGCCGACCACCCCGAAACCGCCGCCGCCGTGCTGGCGGAGATCATGGGCGGCACCGCCACCCCCTTCCCGCCCGGTGGCCCGGATTCCTGGATGGCGTGGTCGGCCGACGGCGCGATCGAGCTGGAGGTCACCCGGCGCGGGCTGGTGATGACCTGGGGGCCGGACGAGGTGGAGTGGACGCAAACCGACACCCCGCGCCGTGAGAGCGAGTGCCATGCGGCCATCGGCGTCGACCGTCCGGCGTCGGAGATCCTGGCGATCGCCGCGGGCGCCGGCTGGCCGGCCCGCGTCTGTCCGCGCGGCGGCGACCTGTTCCATGTCGTCGAGGTGTGGGTGGAAGGCGCCTTCCTGATCGAGTTCCTCGACCCAGAATTCCTCGCCGAGTACCGCGCGCGCATCACCCCCGGCAACTGGCAGGCGATCCTCGACCAGATGACCGCCGGCACACCGGCCTGAGCGGCCGCCCCACCGGGGCGTCACTGCCCGAAACGCAAAATGCCCGGGCATTACGGCCCGGGCATTGTCGCATGCTCCGCAGTCCGTGGCCTCAGTGGCCGAACTGCTTGCCCAGCTTGGACTTGTCGCCCTCGAATTTGGGCGGCGCCGGCGGCTGCGGCGGCGTCCAGCCGGCCGGCACCGGAGCCGGTTTCTGCTCCTTGGCATAGGCCTCCAGGCTGGATTCGTTGGGCAGCGTGTCTTCCTCGATGGTCGGCGCGCGCAGCAGCTTGGGGTCGATGGCGCGGGTCGCCTCGATGAGATCCTGCGGCAGCTTCGCCAGTGCGTCGATGCCGCCGGGCAGCGGCGCGAAGTGGCTGAAATAATTGATGTGTCCCGGTGCGGTGCCCATCAGCATCCACGGCAGCCACGGCGTGATGCGCTGCCAGGCGCCGACGCACGGCAGATAGGTTTTGGCCGGGTTTTCCAGATCCTCGGCACGCATCGTCCAGGTAAAGTTCTCGGTCACCCGGTTGAAGTCGCCTGCCGACTCCCGCTGCCACACCGACGGCACCAGCAGGTTGGGGTAAAACAGGTTGACGCCGGAGAACAGGGTCAGCGTGCCGTCCGGGTTGCGGGTCCAGTTGCCGATCCACGGCTTGCCCATGAAATTGGTCTCGATGGTCTGGTTGTACGGATCGTTGGCGATCGGCACCACGCGTACCGTCTCGTCGGTGTAGGGGTTGTGCCAGGTCTTGAGGATTTCGCCGGTCTTGAGATCGCGGTAGAACACGGTCTCGCGCAGCAGCTTGCGCCAGCTGCCGTCGTCACGACGATACATGCGGGTGACGCTGAAGCCCTCGAAGCCCATCAGGTCGCGCACCGCCTCGTTGGGACGCACCCCCTGGATGACGCCCTTCAGCCAGCCGACCAGCTGCTTGCTGGAATCGAGGTCGCCGTTCAGACGGGCGCGGGTGTCGCGGTTCCACTCGGGGTCGGTGAGGTCGATCCTGGTGAGAAACGGTGCCTTCGGCCGGCCCGCAAGCGCCGGGGACGCGCCCGTTGCCGCCAACATGGTGCCCAAAGCCGCCATGCCCAAACCTTCACGCCTCGTAATCGCCATCGATCGCCTCACATCAGGAATTGCTCTTGTCGATGCCCTGGCGTCCGGCCGGCTTGCGGCCCCGGGCGCCAGCGACATCGGGTGTCTCGGCGGCACCCGCGGGTCACCGCCGACGCCAGTGTAAACGCCACCACGCCGGCCACCCGAATGATTTTGAACTATCCGCAGGGCGGAGGGTTCATGCTGCCTGGAAGACCCAGGATCATTGATTTGCCGCCGCTCCCCGTCAGGACCGGGCTTGACCCGGTCTTCCACGCGACCACGGGCCTTTCGAACAGCGCGGCGCGGGTGGAAGCGCTGCTGGTGGATGCACAGGACACAAGTCCGGGCGTGACGATCCGTGGGGCGTAGTCGGGGCCGATCTGCCTCATGCGGCCGTCCGCCCTTCGACAGGCTCAGACGCTTCAATCCACCCGAGGCACAGCCTTTCGGCGTGACGGACGGCGGCCGCGTTTGCCGGCCACCTCGACCAGTCGCCTGAACGTCGGGCATTCCATGTGCGATGGCGCCGGGCAATCCGCCACATGGCGAAGGGTGTCACGCAGGGCCGTCAGGCCGTGGATCTGCCGGTCAAGGTCGTCGGCCTTCTGATGCAGCACCGCGCGCGGCAGCACCGGCGCGCCGGCCTTGCCGAACATGGCGGCGATCTCGTCAAGCGCGAAACCGGCCAGCTTGCCCATGGCGATCAACTTGAGCTGCAAGAGCACCTCCGCCCCGAACTGTCGGCGCAGACCATGACGCGACACCGAGGCAATCAGCCCAATATCCTCGTAATAACGCAGCGCCGAGGGCTTGACACCACTCCTGGCGGAGACCTCCCCGATATCGAGAAATTTCATGCTTGACCTCAAGTCGACTTGAATTCGTAGCCTGCACCCGAACGACGATTCAGACAAGAAGGAAAAGCCATGACCCCGCCAGAAACGAGCCCCCCGCAAAGAGGGCAGACCGGCATCATGCTGACGCTCGCGCTCTCGATGCTGCTGGCATCACTGGGCACCAGCATTGCCAATATCGCCCTGCCGGCGCTGGCCGAGGCGTTCTCGGCGCCTTTCGCCCAGGTGCAGGCGGTCGTCGTTTCCTATCTCGCGGCGTTGACCGCCTCGGTCGTTCTTATCGGCTGGCTGGGTGATGCCCATGGGCTACGGACGCTGTATCTCACCGGCCTCGCCCTCTTTGCCGTCGCCTCGTTACTGTGCGGCATCGCCCCGACGCTCGGGCTGCTGATCGGCGCCCGCGTACTGCAGGGCATCGGCGCGGCTTTCCTGATGACACTCTCCATGGCGCTCATGCGTGAAACGGCGGGCGAAGACCGTTTGGGGCGCGCCATGGGCCTGCTGGGAACGGTGTCGGCGCTGGGAACCGCGCTCGGTCCTTCACTTGGCGGCTTACTGGTGCTGGCCGCCGGATGGCGCGGGGTGTTCTGGGCACAGGTTCCACTGACCACCCTGACACTGGCACTCGCCTTCCGCGCCCTGCCACGCCGCACCCCCAGGGAATCCTCACCCGCGACACGCCCGTGGGTGTTGCCCGACCGGCGTCTGTTGCCCGGCCTTGTGGTCAACCTCATGGTCGCCGCCGTCATGATGGCAACGCTGGTGGTCGGCCCCTTCTATCTTGGGCGTGGCCTTAGTCTGTCGGAGGCCCTGGTGGGCCTCGTCATGTCCGTGGGGCCCGGCGTGGCTATTTTCAGCGGGGTTCCCGCCGGTCGGCTGGTGGATGCCTGGGGCAGCCGGCGCGTGCTGGCGCTCGGCCTCATCCTGCTGACCATCGGCACCTTTCTGCTGGCGACCCTGCCCATCATCGTCGGCGTCCCCGGCTACATACTGGCGATCATGGTCCTGACACCGGGCTACCAACTGTTCCAGGCCGCCAACAACACCGCCACCCTCGCCGATGTCCCCCCGGACCAGCGCGGCACCGTCGCCGGCCTGCTCGCCCTGTCGCGCAATATCGGGCTGATCGCTGGCGCGTCACTGATGGGGTCGGTATTCGCGCTAGGTGTCGGCTCGGACGATCTCGCCCATGCGGCGCCCATGGCAATCACGACCGGGATGCGGCTGACCTTCATGCTGGCCGGTGGTCTGATGATCCTCGCGATCGCCGCCACCCACGGGCAAGGCATCCTGCGATCACTGGCTCAGGAGAAAGCGCGATGAACACGACGCTCGGCCGTTGGGGAGTTGCCTGGCCAGGCCGAACCGGGCCTGCCTTCAATGCCGCCGCAGGGGGCGGACGCGATGCGCCCTCTCACGGCGTTATCGCCGCCCCGCCCACGCCTGTTCGATCACGGCGAGGCGTTCGCGCCAGCGCGTGGCGGGGTCTAGGGCGGTGAACTCGGCGGACAACCGCTCGACCAGCACCGCCACCGGTTCCACCGCGTCGATCAGCCCGACACTCTGGCCGGCGCTGTAGGTATCGCGCCAGGGCCGCGCCCCGCCGGGCAGGCTGATCCGGCCGCCGGCGATCTGGTCGGCGTCCAGCCCGGCCGCCTCCAGCGAGTCCCGAATCCAGTTGGCCGGCACGCCGTTCATCGCCGCCGACACCACGATACGATCGATGCCCGCCGCCGCGATCATGTCGCGGTGGGCCGGCACCACGCCGCTTTCCGGCGTGGCAATGAAGCGGGTGCCCATGCAGGCAAGATCGCCCCCCAGCGCCAGCGCGCCGGCCATGCCGGCGGCGTCGGCGATCCCGCCGGCGACGATCAGCAGCCCGCCCCACAGCCGGCGCAAGGCCGGCACGAAGGCCAGCGGCGTGATGAAGCCGGTATGGCCGCCCGCCCCGGCACAGGTCGCCATCAGCCCGTCGACGCCGGCGGCGATCGCCTTCTCGGCATGGCGCAGGGTGGTGACGTCCTGGATGATACGACCACCCCACCCGTGCACCCGCTCGGCCAGTCGCGTCGGGTCACCGATACTGGAAAGTACCAGGGGCACACGGTGGCGCTCGAACAGTGCCAGCTTGGCCTCGCCGTCCGGCTCGGTGGCGATGCGCGCCGGCAGGTTGACGATGGCGGGGCCAGGCGCATCCAGGCCGGCCAGCGCGTCGAGATAGCGCGCGCAGTCCTCCAGCGACGTCACCGTGCCGCCCTGCCAGCCGGCGACAACGCCGGCCCGCGCGCAGGCGACCGCCAGCGGCACCGACGAGGCGAAGCTCATCGGCGCGCACATCAGCGGCAGGGTCAGGCGTTCGAACATCAGACCCACCCGGTCAACCAGCGTCAGCCTTTGTGGCGGTGCTGATGCCGGCCAGGTTCTCGGCGTAACCCTTCTTGCGATCGACCTCCATGCCGCGCAGAATCTGGATGCGCTGCGCCTGCGGCGAGCCGGCGCCGTGCATCGATTCCGTCAGGTAGCCGACGGCGTTGCGCCCCAGCGTCATGTTCTCGATCAGCCGCAGCATCCGCTGGCGCACTTCCACCGGCAGGTTGGAACGGCCGCGCAGATATTTCTCCAGCATCGGCCCGGTCACGTTGCTGCGGAAGTCCGCCTCCGACGGTAGCGTCACCATCAGGCCGCCGGCGATGTCCTGGGCCAGCCGCGAAATTTCATACGGGAAGCGGGTGACGTTGTGCTTGCACACGTTGGCCAGCATGGCGTCGTTCATGTAGATGCCCGACGGCAGTTGCTTCGCCTCGTGGCTGGAGGCGATGCCCGAGGAATAGATGGTCTCGTTGAGATGGGTCATCTCGACCAGCTTGTCCTTGATGTGGCTGGCACCATCGGCGCCGTTGTATTCGGCGATGGCCGCGGCCGCCCCCACCATCACGTCGCCCAGCCCGGTTTTGCAGACATAGCTCGCCCGATGATAGGCGGTGAACCGCGCCACCATCTCCTGGGCGAATTCATACTCACCGTCCATCAGCACATGGTCCCAGGGGATGAACACGTCGTCGAACACCACCAGCGTTTCCTGGCCGCCGAACTTCGCATTGCCCTTGTCGATGTCGCCGGCCTCCAGCGCCCGGGTATCGCAGGACTGGCGGCCGTAGATGTAGGTCAGCCCCGGCGCGTCGCCCGGCACCAGCCCGACCACCGCATAGTCCTTGTCCGCCGGCCCAAGGTTCATGGTCGGCATGACGCAGATCCAGTGGGAATTGAGCCCCCCGGTCATGTGCGCCTTGGCGCCGCGCACGAACAGCCCCTCCTTGGTGCGCCGGGTGACGTGCATGAACAGGTCGGGGTCGGCCTGTTCGCTCGGCCGCTTCGAGCGATCGCCCTTGGGGTCGGTCATGCCGGCGCCGATGATGATGTTGTGCCGCTGCGCCTGGCGCATGAATTCCAGGTAGCGCTGATGGTAGCTGGTGCCGTGCTTGGCATCGATGTCGTAGGTGATCGAGTGCAGCACGCTGATGGTGTCGAGGCCGGCACAGCGCTGGAAGCAGGTTCCGGTGAGCTGGCCCATGCGCCGCTGCATCCGGTTCTTCATCACCAGATCGTTGGGCGAACCGACGATGTGCAGGAAGCGATTCACCCGAGCATTAATGAGGTCGCTGTGCGCGGTCGCCAGCTCGGGATCCTCGATGGCGAGATCATAGGTCATCTTCAGTGCGTTGATCGACGGCCGGATCACCGGGTGGTCAACCGGCTCGGCCACCTTCTCGCCGAACAGATAGACGTTCACCGGACGGCCGCGCAGGCTTTCCAGATAGTCTTCGCCCGTGACGATCGGCTTGAAGCGTGCCCAGCGGGCCGCGGCAGTCTCATTGGCCAGATCGATAGCCTCGCTCATCATGCCCTCCCCAATCCCAATGATACGTTTTCCGGTGGTTCGTTGCGGCCATTTTAGCCGTTGCCGGTGCCCGCCGACAGGTCCATATCAGACCTGAAAACACACTCAATCGTGCACAGCAAGGCAACCGATGGCGACCATCGACGCCCATTATTTCCGGGTCTGCACCCTGGGCGCCGAGCGTGCCGGACACAACCGCGCCGCCCTGCTGGCCACCGCCAACCTGGTCGAGGCCGACATCAGCCGCCCCGGCTGGCGGGGCAGCGTCGAGGCGATGACCATACTGGTGCGCGCCATCTGGGCCGCACTCGACGACGAACACATGGGCTGCACCGACACACCGGTACGCCCCGGCGCCTTCGCGCTGATGACGGAGCTTGCCTTGACCCAGCCGACGGTGCAGGCGGCGCTCGCCAAGGGGATGGCGTTTTACGCGCTGCTGACCGAGGCCATCACCACGCGCCTGGACATCAAGGGCGACCATGCTGTCATTACCGTGCGCTTCCGTCAGCCCGAGCTGGATGCCGAGCACTATTTCAGCCAGTTCTGGCTGATCATCTGGCACCGTTTCGCCTGCTGGCTGGCGGGCGAGACCGTGCCGCTGCTGCGCGCCGAGTTTCCCTATGCGCGCCCCATCGGCTACTTCGAGGAGTTCAAGTATCTGTTCCCCGGCAAGTTGCGCTTCGGCGCCAGCGAACACCGGCTGGTACTGGAACGCGCGTCCCTGGCCGGGCCGGTGAGACGCGGTGAGTCCGAACGGGCGGCGATGGTGGCCCGCGCACCGCTGGATTTCATGACCATTCCGGCCAGCGATCACAGCGTCTCCCGCCAGGTGCGGCAGTTGCTGCGGCCTCGCGATGCCGCTGGCGGCTTTATCAAGCCATCGCTCGACACCATGGCCGCGGCGCTGGGGCTGACCCCGGTCACGCTGGCCCGGCGGCTGCGCGAGGAAGGCACCAGCCTGTCACAACTGGCGGAAAATCAGCGCCGGGACATGGCGATCCGCCGGCTCGCCGAGGGTCGCTCGACCGTGGAGACGATCGCCGCCGAGCTCGGCTACGCCGAGGCCCGCTCCTTCACCCGCGCCTTCCGCGCCTGGACCGGCCAGAGCCCGTTGCGCTACCGGCGTGGGCAGCGCGACTAGCCGGCGCTCCAGGCGTCGGACGGTGTGGCTTACAGCGTCTCGATGATGGTCACGTTGGCGACACCGCCGCCCTCGCACATGGTCTGCAGGCCATAGCGCAAGCCGCGCGCCCGCAGCGCATGGACCAGCGTCGCCATCAGCTTGGTGCCGGACGCGCCGAGCGGATGGCCGAGCGCGATGGCGCCGCCGTTGACGTTGAGCTTGGCATGATCGGCGCCGGTGTGGCGCAGCCAGGCCATCGGCACCGGCGCGAAGGCCTCGTTCACCTCGTAGAGGTCGATGTCGCCGATCTTCATGCCGGCGCGCTGCAGCGCCCGGTCGGTGGCGAACAACGGCTCCTCCAGCATGATCACCGGATCACCGGCGGTAACCGTCAGATTATGGATGCGCGCCAGCGGCGTCAGGTTGTGCGCCTTCAGCGCGCGCTCGGAGACAATCAGCGCCGCCGACGAACCATCGCAAATCTGGCTGGACGTCGCCGCCGTGATGACGCCGCCTTCGGCCAGCAGCTTGACGCCGGCCATGGACTCAGGACTTGCGTCGTAGCGGATACCCTCGTCCTTGACGTGCAGTTCCTTGCTGCCATCCGGCAGCGTGATCTCGACTGGCACAATTTCCTTGTCGAACGCGCCAGCCTGCGTGGCCGCTGCCGCCCGTTTGTGACTTTCCAGCCCGAAGGCGTCGAGGTCCGCGCGGCTCAGGCCCCACTTCTTGGCGATCATCTCGGCGCCGGCGAACTGGCTGAATCCCTTAACGCTGAAGCGATCCTTGATCGCCTGGCTGTTGGCGTCGAAGCCCTGCTCGCGCATGGCTGAAAGCCCCATCGGCACCCGGCTCATGCTCTCGACGCCGGCCGCGATGACGACATCCTGGGCACCCGACATCACGGCCTGGGCGGCAAAATGCACCGCCTGCTGCGACGAGCCGCACTGACGATCAATGGACACCGCCGGCACGCTGGTCGGCAGTTTCGAGGCCAGCACGCAATTGCGCCCGATGTGCAGCGCCTGCTCGCCGGCCTGGCCGACGCAGCCCATGATCACATCCTCGATCGCGGCCGGATCGATGCCGGTGCGATCGACGATCGCATTGAGGCTGACGGCGCCAAGATCGGCCGGATGAATGCCCGACAGCCGCCCGTTGCGCCGGCCACCGGCCGTGCGCAGCGCATCAACAATATAAGCTTCCGCCATTTGTATCTCTCCAGAACTGAATAGGTGTCGTTAAAACAGGATCAACAGTAGGCTCAGAGCAACATGCCGGCAAGCCGGCCGCGAATAATCGCTTCCGCGTCCGCCATGATACGGTCCATCAGCTCACGCACGGTGGGAATGTCATGGATCAGGCCCTGCACCATGCCGGCCCAGAAAATGCCACGGCTCATGTCACCGGTTTCCAGCAGCTCCCGACCGGCCGCACCTGCCACCAGTTCAGCGACTTCGGCAAAAGTCGCGCCCGGCTGCGACAGCCTGCGCACCACTTCATCCGATACCGCGCTCTTGCCAACACGCGCGGTATTCTTGAGGTTGCGGAAGATCAGGTTGGTGCCGCGCTCGTCATTGGCGATATAGGCCTGCTTGACGTTGGGATGGATTGGCGCTTCCACGGTGGCGCAGAAGCGCGTGCCCATGTTGATGCCGTCCGCCCCCAGCGACAGCGCCGCCACCAGACCGCGCCCGTCGCCGAAGCCACCGGACGCCAGCATCGGGATTTTCACCTTGTCCGCGGCAGCTGGGATCAGGATCAGGCCCGGAATGTCGTCCTCGCCCGGATGGCCCGCACATTCGAAACCGTCGATGGAAATGGCATCAACGCCCTTGCGCTCGGCCGAGACCGCATGGCGAACCGCCGTGCATTTGTGAATGATCTTGACGCCGGCAGGCTTCAGGATCGCCCACACATCGGCGACCGCCTGGGTGCCGGCGGTCTCGACAACGGTGATGCCGCTGTCGATGATCGCCTGGGCATAAGCCGCATAGTCGGGCGGGTTGATGGTCGGAAACACCGTCATGTTGACGCCGAACGGCTTGTCGGTCATCGCCCGACAGCGCGCGATTTCCGCTTTCAGCGCGTCGGGTGTCGGCTGGGTCAAGGCAGTGAGAATGCCAAGGCCGCCGGCGTTCGACACCGCGGCGGCGAGCTCGGCCCGCCCCACGCCCTGCATGCCACCCTGGACAATAGGCCGCTCGATGCCGAGCAGCTCGGTGATGCGTGTCTTGATCACAGTCCGATTATCCTTCCATCCCCAAGGCCGCCACCCGGATTCCCCCGGGCAGCGGCTGATGCGTTATCATTCCGCAAAAGGCCCACCGGCGCGCCGGCAAGCATCCGGCCTCAGGCCGGGATCTGGTTGAACGGCACACCCTTGTCGGGGCGATAATCCTGCGGCAGGCCGAGGATCTTCTCCGCAATGGTGTTGAGCAGCATCTCGTCCGCGCCACCAGCGATGCGGCCGGTGGGCGCGTTGATCCAGCTCGCCGTCCAGTCTTCCTTGACGAAGGCATGAGGGTCGAAGTGCAGGCCGAGATTACCCTGCAGATCGATCGCCATTTCCGACAATTTCTGCCGGCTGCGCACGGCGACCAGCTTGTTGAGCGAGCCTTCCGCCCCCGGCTCCATGCCGGCCTGCATCATTTTCATCGCCCGCGTGGTGATCGACTCCAACCCTGCGCGCATCGCATAGTTGCGCGCGATCGTCGAACGGATACGCGCATCCTCCAGCGCCGGTCGGCCGTTGAGGCTGCAGGTGCGCGCCAGATCGACGAACAGGTCGAGCGGCGGGCCGAAGCCGGCACTGTCCGTCGCCACGTAGCGCTCGATCATCAGGGTCGCCATGGCCACCGCGAAGCCGCCGCCCACAGGGCTCATGCGCTGGGCATCCGTCAGCTTGACGTCATCGAAGAACACCTCGTTGACGTGGCTGTCGCCGCCGGCAAGCTTGATCGGCCGCACCGTCACCCCCGGCGCGCGCATATCGACCCAGAAATAGGTCAGGCCCTTGTGCTTGGGCACGGTGGGATCGGTACGGGCGACGATCACGCCATAGTCGGAGTATTGCGCCCAGCTGGTCCAAACCTTCTGGCCATTGAGTTTCCAGCCGTTGCCATCCTGCTCCGCCCGCGTGCGCAGGCCGGCAAGGTCGGACCCGCCGGCGGGTTCGGAAAACAGCTGACACCAGATTTCCTCGCCCTTCAGCGCAGCGATCACCCGCTCGCGCATCCACGCCTTGTCCTCGCAGAAGCGGATCAGGATCGGCACCGGCATCCCCAGCGAGATACCGAAATAGACGCTCGGCATCCCGAAGCTCATCTCCTCGGTGTCGAACGTCACTTTCTCCAGATGCGACAGCCCCTGCCCTCCGACCGCGGTCGGCCAGTTGATGCCGGCATAGCCGGCATCGAACTTGGCACGCTGGTAACGCCGCGCCAGCGCCAGATCCTCGACCTCGGAAAGGCCCCGCCGGGCGTCCCGCCCATAGATCGGCGCCATTGACTGAAGCCAGGCGCGTGCCTTGGCCCGATAGGTGTCCACGTCGCTCATGCCGCCACTCCCGTCAGCTCGCTGACCAGCAGGTCTTCCCAGAAGAACATGTTGCCCTGTTCGATCGCCAGACTGCGCGCCCGGCGCATGTGGAGATGCAGACCGGCTTCCCAGGTCACGCCAATACCACCGTGAATCTGCACGGTGTCGCGCGCGGTCGTATCATAGGCTTCCGTCGCCGACAGCCGTGCCGCGGCGGCGGCCTTCAGGAAGTCGGGCGAGCCGTCGGATGCCGCGGCATGGATGCAGTTGGCTCGGGCAAGCTCGACCAAGCCGTAGAGTTCAGCTATCCGGTGCTTCACCGACTGAAAACCGCCGATCGGCTGGCCGAACGCCTTGCGGGTGTTGGCATAGTCACGGGCAATGAACAGCAGCGCTTCCGCGCCGCCGGTCTGCTCGTGTGCCGTCACCACCGCCATGCGGGCAAGGATGGTCTGCGCCAGGCTGAGCGCCGGCGCGCCGTCAACCAGCAGCGTCGCCGGCACCTGATCGAACCCGAGGTCGGCATAGAGTCGGCTGTTGTCGAAGCTGTCGATCGCCGTGCGTTTGGCCGCCGTCAAATCAGCCAGCACCAGCGCCGGCTGGCCAGCATGGTTCGCCCACACCAGCGCGACATCCGCCCGCAGACCCGCGACCACACCCGGCTTGCCGCCAGTGAGCACACCGTTGGCGAAACGGGCCTCAGGCAAGGAGGGCAGCGGCGCGTTGCCCTCCGCGAAAGCGACGGTCGCCAGCTTCTCGCCACTCGCCAAGGCAGGCAACAGCGACGCCTTGAGATCATCGCCACCGGCCGCGAGCACCGCCTGGGCAGCGCCATCACCCACGGTCAGAAACGGGGCGCCGGCGGTCGCGGCGCCACAGGCCTGCGCCACCAGCCCGAGCTCGACGAGGCCAAGCCCCAGCCCGCCATAGGCTTCCGGCAAGGCCAGGGCGGTCCAGCCCTGCTCGACCGCGGTTTTCCAGAATATATCGTCCCAGGCGCCTTGCTGCTCCAGCAGTTTCAGCAGCCGGTCCTTGTCCATCCGGGCGTCCAGCACGCGGCGGGACTCGGTGGCAATCGCTTGTTGGCCGTCATCATACAGGATTGACATCAGTCGAATCTCTCCCTCAATTAAGAGCGCAAGTTATATAACTAAGTAATATTGATCAAGCGCAACCCGCCGCCTGATCGCCATGAAACGCCCGGGGAGACGGTCCGTGTTATCAGGCCGCAGAACTGACCTTCCCCCGCCGCCATCAACGCGGCGGAATGAGCCCCTGCGCGACAAGCATATGACGCAATTCCGCCTTTTGCACCTTGCCACTGGGCGTTCGCGGAAACCCTGTCACGATCATCAGGTGCTCAGGCGTCTTCTGGCGGGCGACACCGCGTGCCCGGAACGCCGCGCTGATCGCCTCCAGAGTCACCGTCTGCCCGTCCTCCACGATGACCACAGCGCCGACCACCTCGCCCAGGCGTTTGTCGGGCACGCCGATCGCCGCCACTTCGCGAACCGCCGGCAGATCGAGCAACAGCTCCTCGACCTCACGGGAAGAGATGTTCTCGCCACCACGAATGATAATGTCCTTCTTGCGATCGGTGATGGCGAGGAAGCCGTCGGCGTCGATTCGACCGATGTCGCCCGTCAGGAACCAACCGCCGGGCAGAAAGGCCGCGGCATTGAGCGCGCTGTCGGTATAACCCAGGAAGCGTTCCGGCCCGCGCACGGCGATCTCGCCCTCGGCGCCGGCCGGCACGTCGGTGCCGTCGTCATCGACCAGTCGCACCTCGACCCCGGGATTGGGCCGGCCGTCCGTGTTAAGCCGTTTTTGCAGCGGATCCTCGGGCAGGCACTGCGAGACCGTCGGCATTTCCGTCGAGCCATAGCAGCGGCAGCAGCGGATGCCCGCGGCCTCGCTCGCCGCCACCAGCGCCGGCGGCACGGTGGTTGCGCCAATCAGGAACTGCTGCAGGCTGGAAAGGTCATGGCCATCGCGTGCGGCGGCCTCCAGCATCCCGGCAAGGTGGAACGGTGTGCCCGACGTCTGGGTGACGCGGAAGCGTGCCACCAGTTCGGCCGCCGCCGCTGCTTCAAAACTCTCCATCAGCACCATCGGCCGGCCGAGCAGGGCATGCCCGAGAATGGCGAGCGTACCGGCGATATGGCCAGACGGCCACGGCGCCAGCCAGCTCTCGTCCGCCGGCCGGTCACGGCGCCCGATCTCCAGCTCGGCAACCAGCGATTGGGCGGAGTGGCGCACGCCCTTGGGGGCGGCGGTGGTGCCGGAGGTGTAAAGCAGCAGCGCCACGGCTTCGGGATCGACAGTGACGTCAGGGCATTGACCCATCGGCAGAGCGTCGTAGGCAACCGCGCCCGGCGGTATGTCCCGGCCGATGACAATCCGGTGACGCAACGCCGGCAAATCCGGCAACCGGGCAAGACGATCAGCATAGTCAATGTTGCGCCAGCGGTCGGGCGTCACCAGCAACGCCGCGCCACTGTCGGCAAGGATATGGGCCAGTTCGTGCGGTCCGTAGATATGCACGATCGGCAGCACCGTGCAGCCGAGGGCTGCCGCCGCCTGGAAGATGATCGCGTTCTCAAGGCTGTTGGGCAGTTGCATGGCAATGGTCTCACCCGGCATGACACCCAGCGCACGAAAGGCGCCGGCCAGCCGGCGACCGGCGGCGTGGATGTCACCAAGCGTTGCCTGGCGCGCACCCTCGCCACCATGGACATGAAGCAGCGCGTCAGGATGGCGTCTCGCGGCCTCGGTCATCGCCACGCCCATCGCGCGCGGCGCCCCGATGCCGATTCGCGCCCACGCGGCGTGCAGTGTCGTCGGCATATCGGCCGAGTTCATGGTCATGTTTCCTCCCCGTCGCGGCGTTACCCGCCTGTTCGCGCGCGAGGATGGATTTCTTTTTTCCCACTCGTCAATCCTGGAGTTTCGTGCTGATGGACTGCAACTTCTCGCCGGAAGAGCAGCAATTCCGTGCCCAATGTCGTGACTGGCTGTACGCCAACGTGCCGTCGGAAAAGCGCCCGCTCAACGCCATTGAAGCAATTGATTTCGACAAGGCATGGCAGCGTCGCCTGTTCGACGCCGGCTGGGCCGGTATCAACTGGCCGGCTGAATATGGCGGGCGGGGACTGTCCATTGTCCAGCAGGTGATCTGGCTTGAGGAATATGCGCATGCGCACGCGCCGTGGATCGGCGCCAATTTCGTCGGCATCAACCACGGCGGCCCGACGCTGATCCTGAACGCCAGCGAGGAGCAGAAAGCCTGGCACCTGCCGCGCATCCTCAAGGGCGAGGCAATCTGGTGCCAGGGCTTCTCGGAACCCGGGGCCGGCTCCGACCTTGCCGGCATCAAGACACATGCGCGCGTCGATGGTGACGAACTGGTCATCAATGGCTCGAAGATCTGGACCAGCTTCGCTCACGTCGCCGACTGGCAGGAACTGGTGGTGCGAACCGAAGAAGGCTCGCAACGCCACAAGGGGCTGTCGTGGGTGATCTGCGACATGCACGCGCCGGGTATCACGGTACGGCCGATTGCCAAGATGTCGGGCCAGGTGGAATTCGCGCAGGTCTTCTATGACGACGTGCGCATCCCTCTCGCCAATGTGGTGGGCGGCCTCGGCAACGGCTGGAAGGTGGCGATGTCGACGCTGAGCTTCGAGCGCGGCACCGGCTTCATTGCCGACCAGGTCAAGCAGTCGCAGGAAGTCAGCGAACTGATCGAGCGGGCGCGGGCCACTGGCATGATCCGCGATGATCGCATCGCCGAGCAGCTCGCCCAGATGCGCGCCGAAGTCGCCGCGCTGCAAGCGATGACCTATCGCAATATTTCCGAAGTCGCGCGCACGGGGCAGCCCGGCGCCGAGGCTTCGGTCATCCGCCTCTTCTCCGCCGAACTCGGGCAACGCATCGAACGCATGGCTGTCCTGCTGCTGGGCGAGGCGATGCTCGACTTCCGCTACGGTGACGACAATGCGGTCGCCGACTATCTGCGCGGATTCGCGGCGACCATCGCCGGCGGCAGCAGCCAGATCCAGCGAGACATTATTGGCGAGCGTCTGCTCGGCCTGCCCAAATCGAGGTGATATCATGGACCTGACTCCCAATGCTGATCAGGAGGCTTTCGTCACGGCAACAGCCGATTGGTGCCGGGACAACATGCCGCTGGAAAACGCCCGCGAGCGGTCACCGGACCTGTGGACCCAGATGCGCGAAATGGGCTGGCTTGGCATGACCCATACCGATCTCGGCCTCGACCATGCCACCGAGGCGCTGGTGTTCGCCGAACTTGGCCGCCATCTGGCACCCATCGGCGCGCTATCGACCGCGGTCGCACGACGCTGGACCGGCACGGAAAGGCGGGTGGGCCTCGTCATTCCGGCAGCGGATACCGTTCGGATACTCGACGGCACCGGCGCGTCCCTGGCGCTGGGCCTGCGCGATGGTGACGCCTTCACCTGCGCCCTGCCGGCTGAACTGGCCAGCGCCGCCAGCCTTGACCCTTCGGCCACTCTCGCTCGCCTGGCGTCCACGCCTGCCCTGACTCCGCTCGGCGAGCCCCGTGCCGCGCTCCACCTGCAGTTGCTCGCCGCCGCCTATGCGGTGGGCTGCGCCGATGCCGCCCGCGACATGGCCAGCGACTACGCCAAAATGCGCCAGCAGTTTGATCGTCCGATCGGCTGGTTCCAGGCGATCAAGCATTTGTGCGCCGACATGGCGGTACGCGCCGCCGTCGCCCGCTCGCAGCTTTACTTCGCCGCCTGCGCGCTCGATGCCGGCGGTGCCGACGCTGCCTTCCACATCGCCGCCGCCAAACATCTGGCGGACCAGGCGGCTGTCGAGAACAGTCGGGCCAATGTCCAGATTCACGGCGCCATCGGCATCACGGATGAGGCTTATCCGCATTTCTGTCTGAAGCGGGCGCATCTGCTGACCTTCGTCGCACCGGCCAGCCGGCAGATTTTGCTGGATGACGCGGCCTGAGCTCGCATCGTTAATTGACGAATCATCAATTTATATTGAGCCGCCGACGGGCGCCGGCTAGTCTCACCGGCGAAGTAATCGGGGAGGATCGAATGAGCGATATTCTGGGCTATGCCGGCAAGCGCGTGGTGGTGATGGGCTGTTTTTCGGGCACGGGCGAGGCTTGCGCCCGCCAGCTCGTGGCGCTGGGCGCCGAAGTCCATGGCGCCGACATCAAGCCGTCACCGGTCGATCTTGCCTCCTTCACGACCGTCGACCTGCGCGACCCGGCGTCGATCGCCGCCGGCGTGGCGGCCATCGGCGGCGAAATCGACGCACTGTTCAACGTCTCCGGTCTGCCACAGACCTTTCCCGGTGAAGATGTGGTGACAGTCAATTTCCTCGGTATCCGCCACTGGACCCAGCAGTGGCTGCCACGCATCCGCAAGGGCGGCGCCATCGTCACGGTGTCGTCGCTGGCCGGCATGAGCTACCTCACCCGCCAGCCACTGGTGCGGGAGTTCATGGCCCATAGCGATTTCGCCAAGGCACGGCAGTGGTACACCGACAACGCCGAACGCGCCGGTGATCCTTATGGCCTGTCGAAGGAAGCCATCAACACCTGGACGCAGATGGTGGCGCCGGAACTCATGCAGCGCGATATCCGCATCAACTGCACCATGCCAAGCCCCATCGACACCCCGATGCTCGATGACTTCCGCAAGGTGGCCGGTGACGCCGTCCTCGGGGCATTTGCCCGCGCCAAAGGCCGCTTTTCCACGCCATTGGAGCAGGCGCTGCCGCTGATCCTGCTGAACAGCGATGCCGCCCGTTTCATCAGCGGCGTGTGCCTGCCGGTGGATGCCGGGCTTGCGGGCGGCCTGATGACCGGCGTGCTCAACATGCAGCAGATGATCGCCGAGGCAACCCAGGCCGTATGAGACCGGACATCAGGCGCGCGCACCCAGCATGTAGCCGACGGTATAGGCTGCGGCCTCGCGTAACGCCGCGTAATTGATGCCGTCATGGTCGGCGGTGATCGGTCCGATCGCCGCCAGCCGTTCCAGCATCATCAACACCGTGCCGGCGCACGCCTGCGGACTGAGATCGGCGGGCGTCCGCCCCGCCGCCTGCGCACGCGCAATCTGGGCCGACAAGGCGTTCATCATCGGGCGAGCCGCGCTCATGCGGGCACGGTAGAAGCGCTCGTCGCCTTCCTCCGCCGCCAGATTGCGCACCCGGAAAATCGTCCGGTGCCGGTTCCACAGCTCGGTGTAAGCGACGACGAAAGCCAGCGAGCGTTCTTTCGCCTCAGGCGCCAGCCAGTCCTCGCCGATCATCGCTTCGATCTCCGGCGAGGTCTGCGCCGCGGTCTCCAGCGCCGCCAGCACCACCTCGGGCACACCGCGGAAATACACATAGAAGGTCGCCGGCGACGTCTGGGCGGCCCGGGCCACGTCGACGACGGAGAGGTCGCGCAGACCATGGGTCTCCAGCAGCTCAACGGTGGTGTCAATCAACAGCTGGCGCGTCCGTTGGCCCTTGGAACCCATTTTCTGTCCGAGATGATTATAGGCAAGCGCGTTTTCCGCCTTGGTGGACACGCCGGACCTCCCTTTCGCTCGTGCAGACATGGTGTTCGAACATCTCATACTGATCTTTTATGAGGGCTACCTAGCCGCACCCCTTGCCACAAGGCAATAAATTGACATATCGTCAATAATAATCACAACGCCGGAACTGGCGACAGGGGAGAGAACGAAATGCCGCAGTTTTCCGGCAAGGTGGCCATTGTCACTGGCGCCTCCAAGGGCATGGGCCGCCAGTTCGTTGCCGCGCTGGTTGACCGAGGGATGCGCGTGGCATGCCTCGCGCGCCCCTCCCCTGAACTCGATGCACTCCAGGACACATTCGGCGATCAGATCGGCCTCTTCCCCTGCGACATCGCCCGGCCAGACGCGGTCAAGGCGGCGGTGGATGGCGCCGCGCGCCAGTTCGGTCGCCTCGACGTCCTGATCAACAACGCCGCGATCTTTCATCCCTTTGCCTTTGAGACCGGCACCGATGCGCTGATCCGCAATCATGTCGACGTCAACATTCTCGGCACCGCGTGGATGATCCGCGCCGCCATTCCGCACCTGCGGGCAACCCGCGGCCAGATCGTCAACATCAGCAGCGAGTCCGTGCGGATGCCGTTCCCGATGCTGGCGATGTATGCCGCCACCAAGGCCGCGGTGGAGTGCCTCTCACAGGGCTTGCGGGACGAACTGCGTGCCGATGGCATCCGTGTATCCATATTACGCTCAGGCTCGGTCGCGGGCGGCTCCGGTAGCGCCAATTGGTCAACGGAGACAACCCAGGCTTTCTATCGCAAGATTGTCGAGACTGGCCACGCCGCCATGACCGGCACGCCCGCGCAGCCTGAGTCGATGGCGGCGGCACTGATCGCCATCCTTACCCTGCCTCCCGACATCAATGCCGATCTCATCGAGGTTCGCGCCGCCCATGAGGGCATGCCGGCAGGCGCCAGGACTGCCACGAGTACCGACGCGTGAAGGTGTCCGGACTGCCCATGCCGCTGATCGGCGCCCTGTGGATCGCCGAAATGGCGAGCGCCTTCGAGAGCGCGATGATTTTGGCCGCGCTGAAGGTACTGATCGCCGAATTTGGCGACGCCGCTCGCGTCGGCTGGCTGATCACCGGCTTTCTGCTCACCAGCACGGTCACCGCGGCACTGATCGGACGGCTGGGAGACCTGCGTGGCCGCCGCCTGTGCCTGCTGATCGTGCTGACGGCAGGAGCCATCGGCTCACTGATCAGCGCCTTCGCCACCAGCTTCGAGGTCGTGCTGGCCGGGCGCCTGCTCCAGGGGGCAACCGGCGCCATTCTGCCGCTGGCCATCGGCCTGGTACGGGAAAATCTGCCGGACCGCCATGTGCCCACCGGTATCGGACTGATGATCTCGGGCGCCTCGGTCGGCACCGCCGCCGGACTGGTGGTTGGCGGCCTCATTGTCGACCACGGAGGCTGGCAGGGCATCTTTCTTGCCAGCGCCGGCTTCTGCGCTGTCGCCTGGATCGCTGTCCGCCTGTTCGTGCCATTGTCACGGCCCAGTGGTGTCACCCGCCGGGTGGACTGGCTGTCAGGCATTCTGTTCGTTCCCGCCGTCACCTTGATTCTCGCCTATGTCAGCTTGTCGAAAGGCGGCGGCTGGGTTGAGCCGACCCACCTTGCCTTGGTCGCCGGTGGCCTGACTCTGCTGATTTGGTGGGGCTGGCAGAGCCTGCGCAGCGCCAATCCGCTGATCGACATTCGCTCCTTCGCCAACCGCACCGTTGCCGTCGGCAGCCTGGTGACGGCGCTGGTCGCCATGAGCACATTGCAGATCATTGTGTTTTTCTCCTTGCTGATGCAGGCGCCGACCTGGACGATCGCGGGTCTCGGCCTGTCGGCGACGGCAGCAGGTCTTGCCAAGCTGCCGTCCAACCTGTCGTCCACCCTGGCGGCGCCTCTGGGTGGCTGGCTCACCGGTCGTGGCGGCGGCCGCCTGGCCATGGTGATCGGCGGGATCATCACGACCCTCGGCTGGACTCTTGTCCTCGTTGACGCCAGCAGCCTTGGTATCGTTATCGCCGAGATGATCCTGATCTCGTTTGGCAGCGCGATGCTGTTCGCGGTGGCGCCCACGATCATTGCCCAGGCCTCCCCGCCCGAACGGGTGAGTGAGATTTCAGGTCTGGTGGGCGTCATCCGTGGCCTGTTCCTCGGCATCGGCGCACAGATGGTCTCTCTGCTGCTCGCCACTGACAGCATCAGGCGGGGCAGCGAGACCTATCCCTCGCCCGCCGCCTATCAGCTTACCGTCAGCGTCATCGTGGCAATCTGCGTGCTGGCGATCCTGCTTTCCCTTGCGTTGCCAGGCCGCCGAACGGCCTCCACCAAGGCGTGATGCCTCGCCCAACAGAAGGACCAGCGATGCGACCCCTGCCCGAACTGACCGTCGAGAACACCGCCTTCTGGACCGGTGGCGCGCGTGGTGCGCTGATGATCTGTGTCTGTGATGACTGCCGGACCGCCATCCATCCACCACAGATTCTCTGTCCGCACTGTCTTTCACGGAATGTGGCGCCAAAGGCGATGCCGGGCACCGGCACCGTGTACAGCTTCACCGTCAATCACCAGCCCTGGTTCCCGGGCATGGCCGTGCCCTTCGCGCTGGCGGTTGTCGATGTCGATGGCGCGCCGGGCGTCCGGGTGACCGCCGAGGTGGCCACCGACTCGCCCGAAACCGTGAGCATTGGTCAGCGCATGAAGGTGCACTTCGTGCAGGTGGAAGATGTCTGGCTGCCGCGGTGGGTGCCCATGGCGCAGGAGAAGGCACAATGATCCCGAACAAGGCCGCGATCACCGGCGTTGGCATGTCCACCATCGGTCGCAACACCGGCCGACCGGCAATGGATCACCTGGCGGAAGCGGCCCTCCAGGCGCTCGCTTGCGCGGGGCTGAGCCGCGACGACATCGACGGCATCGCCACCTATCCCGGCAAGGCGGACAATTCGCCCGGCATGTCGCCACTTGGCACCGGCGAGGTGCGCAACGCGCTCGGGCTCAAGACCCGCTGGCACAGCGCCGTGCCCGACGGACCGGCTCAGATGGCGCCCCTCATGGTCGCCGCCATGGCGGTGATGACGGGACAGGCTCGCCATGTCCTGTGTTTTCGCGCGCTGACCGAAAGTTCCTCCCAGTCGGCAGGACAACGGGCCAGTATCGCCGGCAGCGGTCGCGCCCGCATCGGCGGCTGGCTAAGCTGGCTGGTGCCGGCCAATGCCATGTCCGCTTCCAACTGGGCGGGCTGGATGGCCCAGCGCTATTTTCACGAATTCGGCATGACTCGCGACCATCTGGCCATGGTCGCGACCGGTCAACGGCGTTTCGCCCTCGCCAATCCGGCCGCCGTGACGCGCAAGCCACTCACCACCGAGGACTATCTCTCGGCGCGCATGATCTCGTCACCTCTCGGCCTGTTCGATTGCGACATTCCCATCGACGGTGCCTGCGCCGTCATTGTCTCGGCGCCGGACGCCGCGCGCGATTGCGCGCGCGTGCCGCTCTCCATCGCCGCCATGGGTTCGGCCCTGCGCTCGCCCGAGACATGGGATCAGCGGGCCGATCTCACGACCATGGGTGCGCACGACGCCGGCGCCGATCTCTGGGCACGCACCGACTTCCGCCCGCACAATGTCGACGTGCTGGCACTCTACGACGGCTTCAGCATTTTCGTGCCGTTCTGGCTTGAGGCACTAGGCTTCTGCGGCCACGGCGAGGCCAAGGACTTCATCGCGGACGGCAACATCGGCCCAGGGGGGCGCTACCCGGTCAACACCGGCGGCGGTCAGCTCTCGGCTGGACGACTGCACGGCTTCGGCCTGCTGCATGAAGCCTGCCTGCAACTGTGGGGCGACGGCGGAGAGCGCCAGGTGAGAGACGCACGCACGGCGGTATGCGGCATGGGTGGCGGATTCATTGCCGGGGCAATGCTGCTCCATCGCGACTGAAGACAACCCGGCCTCCAATGATCGTCGCGCATACGCGGTCAGCGCTCAAATCGGCCAGAACGTCACGGATGGAGCCTTCGCACAGGATAAGGTCGGCGGCGGCTCCTGGTGTCAACGGCGTCCCCGCGCCGGCATCGAGGCGATTGCTCCAGTGCAAGCGCATGGCCGTGGCGGCGCTGACCCGCTCGTCAGGTGACAGCATCCGCCCGCCAGCACTCAAACGATCCCTGGCGCTGCGCATCGACAGCCAGGGATCGGGGTCGCCATAGGGCGCGTCCGATCCGGCGGCGAGCCTCACACCCGCTCGCAACAAGCTGGCGATGCGGTAGAGATCGGCCTGTTCCGCCGGTGTCAGCGTCTCGGCGTAGCGATCGCCGCGCCCGTGAAGGAACACCGGATTGCTGACGATGGCCAGGCCGGCGCCTGCAATCTCATCAATCGCCTCGGGGACGATCATGCCGCCATGTTCGATCCGGTCGCCCGGCCGCGCGCCCCCGGCCATCGCCAGCGCCGCCAGATAAAGCGCAAGCTCGACTTCTGTCACGCAATGAGCGGCAACGGCACGCCCCGACGCGCGCGCACCACGGATGCGCTCCGCCAGACTTTCAAGCGACGGCGGATCGCGCTCATCCAACAGCAGCTTCAAGGCACCCCGCACATAGCCCCGCCCCTCCGGCAGGTTCTCCGCGCCCATCAACGTCAACCGCTGCGGCAGCGCGCCCGACAGATGTCCGTGCGCCAACACGGCCGCTTCCGTCGGGCCATTCCCGGCACCGGCATCGGTCAAAGCGGTAACCCCGCGTGACGCGAGTTCCCGACCCAGTGCCGCGATGTCAGGCATCATCGCCGGACGCCAGGCCGCCAACCAGCGATCCTCCCGCCAGAACCGGCCATTGGGCTGGCCGCTGGCGTCCCGTTCGCACCCCGGCGGCCAATCCGTGGTCGCCAGCACCTGCAACGCCGCACTGTTGAGCACCCACAGCGCGCCGGTGCGATCCTGCAACCGTAGCGGATGATCCGGCACCCAGGCATCAAGGCACCAGCGATCCGGCAGCCCCGATGCCCGCTCGTCGTAGCCGACAGCGCGTAACCAGGTGCCCGGTGCCACGCCAGCAGCCGCATGGCGCAGTCGCGTCGCGATGGCGTCCGCTCCCGCAAGTCCGGCCAGATCGATCGAGGTACGACGGGCAGCAGTGGCCAGAATGTGCAGATGGTGATCGTGCAGACCCGGCAACACCACCGCGCCACGGCCGTCAATCGACGCTGCGCCGCGTTCGTGCGTCTCCACGGGGCCGACGATATGTCCGTCCGCCAGCAGCAGGTCCACCATCGCGCCGCCAAACGGGCGCACCTGACGCAAGACCAGTCTCATTCGAGCGCCCGCGCGTAGCCGGCGGCGACCCGTGCCATCGCCATGTCGATCAGTCCGCCACTGCCGGATGCCGCCTGACTCAGCACCGCCAGCGCGGCTTCCAGACCGGTCAGCGGATCGGCGAGTGCATCGCCGAGGAAGCACGGCACACCCTGACACCAGTCCAGCAACCCGCCAGCAGCGGCGCAATCATCGCCGAACCCAACCCGGCCAGCGCCATCGCCGGCAAAGCCATGCCCTGTGATCGCCACCCAAATGAGACGGGGGTTCTCCGCCAACAGCACATCCGGCACCAGGCCGAGGCGAGCGAGCGCGGCCGCACGCGCGCTGGTCACCAGCACGTCCGCCTCAAGGGCGAGGTCGCGCAGCCGCGCGCGATCATCCGCCCGCCGCAGATCGAGTGGCAGCCGGCGCTTGCGTCCGTTGAGTCTCCGGTCGAGGTCGGGCGAGACGGTGGGCGTCGGGTCCGGCCGCCCGAGGCTGTCGATTCGGATCACCTCGGCGCCCGCGGCGACAAGCAGGCCCGTGCAGAGCGGCCCCGCCCAAAGCGCCGTCAGATCGACGACCCGCCGCGGCACCGCACCGATACCGACGGCGGCTGGCGATGGCGCCGGCGTTTCGCCCGTCACTGCCACCGGCAGCTGAAGTTCGATTGCCTTGTCGCGGAACTCCAGCGCCGCCAGGTTCCGCGCCGTCCGCGCCAGTGCCTCCCAGTCAACCCCCCGCGCCCGCCGTCAGCACCGGCACCAGTTCCCGGTCCTCCGGCCGCGCGAGATTGAGGGCCACCCAGCCGTCGCGCGCCGCCAGCAACCGGCAGTGTCGATTGGCTGAACGATGGTCGGGCAGCGCCAATCCACCCGGCGCATCCCGCCCCAGCAACACCTCCGGGGTGCAACGCGCCGCCATCGGCAGGGCCTCCAGTCGGGCGGCCAGCAGAGCATGCAACCGATCTGTCACGCCTCGACCCGGTCCACCAGACCCCAGGCCTGCGCCTGCACGGCACCGATCCGGAACGCGCCAAGCACCATCCATAACAACCGATGCCGGCCAATCGCGCGTGCCAGTGTCACGGTTCCGCCAGCGCCGGGAATCAGTCCCATTTTCAGTTCGGGCAGTTGCGCGAACATATCGGGAGCGGCGATGCGATGACGAGCGGCGGCGGCAACTTCGATGCCCGAGCCCACACAGGCTCCTTGCAGCCGCACCGACGCCCGCTCGCCGAGCCGGTGAAGCAGGCCGGCACACCCGCGCAGGGTGCGGACAACGTGCGCGGCGGCGGGGTCGCGCGCGGTACCGAACTCCGGCAGATGGCCGCCGGTCGAAAAGCAGCGTCCCTCGCCGCGAATCTCAACCGATGGACAGCTGGGATCCTCCAGCACATTGGCGAGTGCCTCATAGAGCGCGTCGCGCATCGCCGCTGTCATGGCGTTGCGGTTGCCCGGCGACGCCAGCCACAAGGTTACGTGGTCGCCCTCCCGCTCGTAGCGCACCAGCGATGATGACAACGGGGCTATCATCGACGAAGGCTCGATCTTGCGCGCCGCCAGCCAGCGGGCGAACTCACCGCCTGACAGCAGCATCGAATAGGCAAGCGATTCAACGTGCAGGGCCGCTTCGAAGGGTAGGATGTCGCCCAGCCGCAGCAGTCGAGCCAGCGTCGCCGCGGCAATCGGCGCGGTCGTCACCAGGGCCTCGACCTGTCCGCGCTGCGCCGCCAGTCGTGCCACCGGGATGCTCACCCACGGCGCCGGCGCGTCGGGACAGGTGGTCAGCAGGACATCCAGACGTCCAGCGTCGACCGAAGGCAGGGCGCCGGCGGCATCGAGACCGACATGGATCGCCCACGCCGGCAAGGCATCAGGCACTGCGGCGGCGTCATGCCACAGCAGCGGCTGCTCGCCGAGCGGCGAACAGCGATCATTCCCCAGCAGATCCTCACAAGGCGATGGCAACGACATACGCTGCCGATGTTCAGCCATGCCGGCGATCCAGGCAAGCGGGATTAATCAGGCGATCGCGCCCTTGGCCTTCAGGGCCTCGATCCGCTCCCAACTGACGCCCAGTTCCAGCAGGAACATCTCGGTATGTTCGGACGCCTCGGGCGCGCGCGTATTGCTGGCCGCCTGCTGGTTGAACTGCACCGGGTTGGCCACCAATTTGATCGGCGGCCCGCCATCGGCGGACTCGACCTCGAAAATGAAGCCATTGGCCTGCACCTGCTCATCGTGCTGCACGTCCGCCGGCGACTGGTAGGCCGCCCACTGACCTTTCATGGTCTTCAGGTGCTCGACCCAGTAGGCGAACGGCTTGCTCGCCATCGCCTGCTTGACCGCCGCATGTGCCGCCGCCGCGTTGTCCCGCAGCGCGTCGATGGTGGCGAAGCGCGGGTCCGTCGCGCATTCGGGAATACCCAAATGGGTGAAGGTATCCTCGATAAGCGGTGCCGGCGACAGCACGGTGAGGTTGATGAAGCCGCCATCGGCGGTGCGGAACACCCCCATGAAGGGGTTGGTGGCCACAGCGTCCGTCCCCGGCAGCGGGTTGCTGAACGGGTTGAGCCCCAGTTCCATGCAAACATCAATGCTGCACGCGGTCGCCCAGATGCCCGAGGACAGCAGTGACACGTCCACCTCGGTCGCCTCGCCCGTACGTTCGCGGTGGAACAGCGCCGCCGCGATACCCCCGGCAATGTTCATGCCGCCGATGGTGTCACCATAGGCGGGCCCTGGCTGGGTCAGCGGGCCCTCCAGCTCACGCGGCGTCACCAGCATCGCCGAACCACCACGCGCCCAGTAAGCGGTGGAATCGAAGCCGCCCTTGTCGCGTTCCGGCCCCTTCTCGCCGAAGGCGGAGCCGCGCACATAGATGATGTTGGGGTTGGCGGCCCGGATATGCTCAAGGTCGATTTTCAGCTTCTGGCGCGCCGATGGCAGATAGTTGGTCAGAAAGACGTCCGCCGTCCGCGCGATTTCGTAGATGAGCTGACGGCCTTCCTCGGTGGCTATGTCCACGCCAACGCTGCGTTTGCCGCGATTGGGATGCTGCATCAAGGATGACCGCTGCGGATTGATCGCCAGCCGCTGCAGCTCCTTGATGCCGCGCTGCGCGTCGCCACGCACCGGATGCTCGATCTTGATCACGTCCGCGCCCCAGTCGGAGAGCACGCCGCCGGCCGCCGGCACGAAGGTGAACTGTGCCACCTCCAATACCCGGATGCCTTCCATTACCCTGGTCATGCCGTGCTTCCCCCTCAGGCCGCGTGGAAACCGATCACCTTCTGGTAGGTGAACTCGTTGAGGCCATCCTCGCCATATTCACGACCATAGCCCGACCGCTTGATGCCCCCGAACGGTGCGTCGGACTGCATGGTGCCGGCGCCACCGTTGATGGCGACACCACCCGTGCGCAGTCGCAGCGCCATTTCGTAGGCACGGCCAGCATCGGCCGACCAGATGGCGCCCGAGAGGCCAAAATCGCTGGCATTGGCGAGGGCGATCGCTTCCTCGTCGTCATCGAAGCCGATGACGGCGCCGATCGGTCCGAACACTTCCTCCTGCGCCAGACGGCTATCGTTCCTCACATTGTCGAACAGCGTCGGCTGGAAGAAGAATCCCCGTTGGAAATCCGCCGGACGCTTGCCACCAGCGACCAGGGTGGCCCCCTCATCAAGGGCGATCGCCACATAGTCCTCGGTGCGCTTGCGCGCCACCTCACGGATGAGCGGTCCATAGGTGACGGTGGGATCGGCGGGATTGCCCATCTTGAGATGACCCAGCATCGCCTGCACCGCGGCGACGAACTGTGGACGAATGCTGTTGTGGACAAGATGTCGAGTGGTAAGCGCGCAGCCCTGGCCGCAATGAACAGTGAATCCCGCCAGCCCCGCCATCGCCGCCTGCTGAATGTCAGCGTCCGCCCGTACGATCAGCGCCGACTTGCCGCCCAGTTCCATGACGATGCGTTTGAGCGTCGGCGCGGACTGAGCCTGGATCATGGCGCCGACCTTGTCCGACCCCGTGAAATGGACAAGATCGACGCGCGGGTCGGTTGTAAGCAACTTGCCGGCCTCCACATCGCCAGTGACGATGCTGAGAACGCCCTTCGGCAGACCAACCTCATCGGCAATCTCGCCGAGGATCAAGGCTTCCATCGGCGTATAGGGCGATGGCTTCAGGACCACCGTGCAGCCAGCAACCATCGCCGGCACCACCTTGCCGATATTGAGGAAGAACGGGAAATTATAGGGGGAAATGGCGCCAACCACGCCGATCGGCTCGCGGCTGACGACGCCGGTGCCGAGCGTCTTGCCGCCCTGGGCGTTCGGCGTCAGCTCCACCGGTAGCGACGTCACCGCCGGGCGCCCCGCGATCTCCACCGTGCGGCGGGCATGTTTCATCGGAATGCCGTATTGCAGAAACTCCGCCAGCATCCGCGTCGCGCCAGCCTCGGCGACGATCATGTCGACAATCGCCGCCTTGCGGGCCTCGACGGCATTGAGGAAGCGGGTCATCACCGCCTGCCGCTCGCTGTCCGGCAGGCGCGGCCAGTCGCCGGTATCGAAAGCGCGACGGGCGGCGGCGATCGCCGCCTCGACCTGGGACGCACTGCCCACCGGCGCTTCGATCAGCAGGCTTTCGTCGGCCGGGTTGATGACCGGTTCGCGAACGCTGGTCGGTTGCCATTCGCCACCGACGTAGATGGCATCGGGGTGTTGGAGATAGGCCATGAGGTTTCCTGTCAGGATTGTACCGCGCCGTCCCAGACGAGAGGCAGGTTGCGAATGGAAAGCAGGCCGGGGGTGACCGTGGTATCCGCCCCCGGCGCGACCCGAAACGGTGGCACTCGCCGCAGGAATTCCTCCAGCAGCACCCGCAGTTCGCGCCGCGCCAGATGCGCGCCGAGACAGGCGTGGATGCCGCCGGCAAAGGTATAGTGACGATTGACCGGGCGCGCCGGATCAAACTGGTGCGGGCAGGCGAACTGCTTATCGTCAAAATTGCCGGCACTGTTCAGGCAGATGACCCAGTCACCTTTCTTCACTGTCACGCCGTGCCACTCGAAATCCTTTTTTGCCTGGCGGTGAGAATTGACCAGTGGCTGCGTGCGCAGGAACTCCTCGACGGCGGTGTTAATGAGTTCGGGATGCGCTCTCAGCCGTTGCTGCAGCGTCGGGTCCATGGCCAGGCGACGGAACATCTGGCTGATGGTGGACGCAACGGTGTCGAGCCCGCCCAGCCAGAGGAACCAGGTCATGCCGATCCGTTCGTCGTCGGTAAGCGGGCGACCATCGATGACGCCATTGGCGATATAGCTCGCCACGCCATCGTCCGGATTTTTCTGCTTCTCGGCGATGAAGCCGCGCAGGTAGGCCAGCACTTGCGCGACGGCGGTCCCCACCCTCCTGGGGTCGCCGCTGTGCAGGATCTCCCATTCCCAGGCGAGAAACTGCTCGAACATCGAGAACGGCAGCTTCATCAGGTTGAGGAAGATCCGCACCGGATAAATGCGCCCAAAATCATAGGCGATATCGACCGTGCCCTCGTCGGCGACGCCATCGATCATCTCGGTGACAACCGACCGGATGTAGGGAATCATGTCGTTGAGCGCCTTGGGCGTGAAGAACGGCGTCAGGAACCGCCGATAGCGGCCATGGTCGGGCGGATCACTGCCAAGCGGCAGCGACGGGAAAGTCTCGCCGGCCAGCACCTGGAACTGGGCGACGCCGACCGCCGAGAAACACTCGTTGTCCTCATAAACCCGCTGGATGTCCTCATAATGGGAGACCGTCCAGGCACCACAGGTGAAGGTGGTGAAGGGATATGGATACCAGAGCAGCCTTGGTACGCCGGGTGCCCGCAGTCGCTGGGCGAAGACATAGGGGTCGGCCAGATCGTTGGGGACATAGCCCATGGCGAAGCGCAGATCGAGTACCCGGTCGGCGGGAACATGATCCGGCGCCGGCAATCCCGCGGGAAGCAGCAACGGCTCCGTCCCCCGGGCGATGGAGGTCATGACAGGTGCAGCCATGGTATGCGCTCAGGCCGAGGCAAACATGCGCTGGATCTCGCCCGATGTCACCGGCCGCCGCGCCCGCCCCACCAGGTCCATGCTGTCGGTTTTCAGGCCGCCAAGATTATGGCGCGGCGAAACATCGACATGCTTGCCGAGTTCGCGCAGATGGCCCACCGTGCACTTCTCCCGCCCGCCGTTGAGCGCATAGGCGTCGAAATGATATTCCCGCATGACGTTGAGATGGGTAATCTTGTCGATCGTGGCAGGCGCCAGTCCATTGGCCGCGGCCCAGAGGAATTCCGGCACGTTCGGCCAGACGGTGTCCGAGTGGGGGTAATCGCACTCGTAAGCGACCATATTCTCGTTCATGTACTCGAGATTTTTCAAGCCGAACTGGTCATCGATGAAACAGCAGATGACATGCCGCTTGAACACATCCGACGGCCTCTCGCCGGCGAAATCACTGAACGTCCACTCATGGTGATGCTCGTAGGTAAAATCGGCACGCTCCAGGAAATAGGGCACCCAGCCGATACCACCTTCGGACAGCGCCATGCGCAGATCCGGATAGCGCTTCCAGAAGCTGGCAAACGTCCAGTCGGCCGCCGAATTGGCGATCGAGATCGGCATCGCGGTGATCCAGGCGTCGATCGGGCTTTCGTCCGACGCATGCAATGCCCGGGCGCCGGTACCGATATGGCAGTTGATCACCATCTTGTAGTCGACGCAGGCCCTCCAGAACGGCTCCCAATAATCATTGTGGATGCTCGGCAGGCCGATATTGGCGGGATTGTCGGAGAATGACACCGCATGGACGCCCAGCGCGCTCATGCGCTTCATCTCGTTGAGCGTCTCATCCATGTCCCAGGCTGGAATCAGGCACATGGGGATGAACCGGCCCGGCGCCGAGGCACACCACTCCAGGACATGCCAGTCATTCCACGCGCGAACGGCCTGCAACGCCTCCTCCGGGGCAGCCTTGGCCATGCCGACGAACACGCCACCGGCAAAACCTGGCATGGTCGGGAAGTTCAGCGACGCCAGCAGCCCATTGGCGTTCATGTCGTCGATGCGGCATTTGGGATCAAAAGTACCAGGCCGCAGCTGCGCGTACGCGGTTGGCTCCATGCCATATTCGCTGCGCGGACGACCAACCACGGCATTCAGGCCAATGGTGGGAAAGCGTTGGCCATTCCACTGCCAGACATCCTTGCCGTCAGCATGGATGATGTGCGGCGCCCGGTCCTTCTTGCCATCGGGGTAGTGGCGCACGAACGCTTCCGGCGGCTCGATCGCATGATCGTCGACGCTGATAATGACCATGTCTTCCATGCGCATGGCGCTCTCCCCATCCTGGCCGCTTGATTACGCGACTCTAAAATTGATGATGTGTCAATTTATCGAAGGGGCGACCCAAAAGCAACGTCAAAATCCACCCGCTCCGACGTCGCGGGAGGGGGCACGGTTGGCGAGATCAACACAGGCATGAGCCGACGACCGGCGCCAACGCATAGACACCAGTTTCAGTGTCGGACCGGGAACACCCGGTCCGCTCCATGCAGGCTCCGTGAGCGCTTCAGCGCAAGCTGGAGAGAGAGTCGACGATGCGGGCGCCCTCGTCGCCCGCCGTCCAGGTTTCGTGGGCATTGCGCAAGTGCAGCCGCCAGTGCGCGACGGCTTCCTCCACCTTGCCCGCCTCGATCAGCGACACCAGCTTCTCGTATGAACGCAAGCCGGCGCGCGTGCTCTTCATCCGGTCCTCATGACTACGCGGGTGGCGACGTTGAAAATCGTTCTGATGCTTGCGCGCGAGATTGAGCAGCATGCGATTCATGAAGCTGAGCGTCTTGTTGCCGGTCGCCTCCACCAGAAGCTGATGAAACAGCGCCACCGAATCGATGAATTCGTCGTAGAGATCCCTGCTGTGCAGATCTGACAGGTTGGCCAGCACGCGCTTGACCGTGGCCATGCCCGGCGTCTGTCCCTTGGCCGTCGCCAGCCACCGCACAACCGTCGGTTCGATGGCGAGACGCGCCTGGTAGAGATCGGCAATGGTCGTGCCCTGGGACTCCAGCACATAGCCCGCATAGCGCGACACGAGTTCGACGGCCGGCTTGTGCACCTTGGCGCCCGTGCGCGACCCCCTGACAACGCTGATCAGGCCCTCGGCCTCCAGGATACGAAAAGCCTCGCGCAGGGTTGGCCGGGAAATGCCCAGACTCTCCATCAGCTGCCCCTCGGGCGGCAGCGCGTCCCCCTCGTTCAGTTCACCCCGAATAACTTGCGCACGGATCTTGTCGGCCACGATCTCGCTGGTTTTCGGCACATGGATGCGCTGCGGGGCGCTGTCGTCATCATCCATGCCGAGAAACATCGCGGGGACCTCCATTGTCAGTGCATTGCGAAACATCTCGGCAAGATAGTGAACCTACTTTCACAACTAAAGGAAAAAGATACGAGACTGTAGCAATCGGGAGGCACCCCCAAGCGTCTATTGCACGATGTACGTTGAGCACATCTATTTGCGCCCTACGGTGCCGGAGTCGGCCAGCTCGCGCACCTTCAGCGGACGAAACATGATTCTCGCCCTTGCGGTCTCGCGGCCCGACAGCATACCTATAGCACCAAGTATGCCATCTGTCACACGGGATCACCTCAATGAGCCCACCTGAGGAGCGGCCATGGCCGCCCTATTATTTCAGCGCAGCCGACGGCCTGTATCAGCCATCTGGACTGGCGCGCAGCCCCTGGGATCGGCGCGCCATCGCGGGCGGCCCCGTCAGTGCCCTCCTCGCCACCGGCGCCGAGGACAGCAGCCTTGACGCCGACTTTGAAATCGCGCGCCTGACGGTCGACATCCTGGGGAAAGTGCCACACCAGCCGCTGCGCCTCGACACCGAAACCCTGCGAGATGGCCGCCAGACCAAGCTGCACCGCACCGTCATCCTCGCTGACGGTCGCATAGTCGCCCAGGCCCACGTACTGCGTGTGCGCCGCGCAACAACGCCGGCTTTTGATCCGCCGCATGACTATCCTGCGCCCGAGGCGGTCAGGCTTACCACTGGCGCGGGGCCAGCCCGGATGGCTGGCGCCATCCTGCATCGCCCAATCCTAGGCGGCCCGGGGCAACCCGGCCGGGGCATTGCCTGGCTGGCCATGAACGGCCAGATCGTCGCCGACGTCACCCCTTCACCGTTCGTCAAGGCGGCAATGTTCGCCGACTTCGGCAACGGTTTCGGCAACGCCACTCCAGCCAGCGAGTGGAGCTACGCCAACCTGGACATCAGCCTGCAGTTCCTGCGGATGCCGGCGGGCGAGTGGCTGCTGATTGATGCCGAGACACACATGGCCGGCAACGGACACGGCACGGCGCGCAGCACCTTCGCGGACGCTCTAGGCATCTACGCCCGCGGCCTGCAGACGATCTTCGTGGCACCAGGCCACTTGTCCGATCGCCGTCAGCCAGCGGCCAAGGCCTAACAATACCGCCATCTCGTCATTCATCCGCCCGAGCCGCGTTACGCTTGCGTCAAGTTATATAACTAGGTAATAGAGCGATAGCAGAAGAAGGTAGACCCTTGAATGGTACAAGTGCGTAGAATCAGCGATGCGCTGAAAGTACGAGCGCAGCATCAGGCTGACGACATCGCTCATGATGATACACGGCGCCAGCTGACGTTCGCCGAGTGGGACCGCGAAGCGGACGAAGTCGCCGGTGGCCTTGCCGCCGCCGGGCTCGCCCCCGGCGATCGGGTGTTTCTGCCAATCAGCAATCGCCATGCGGTCGAGATGGCGATTACCGTGTTCGCCGTGTTCCGCGCCGGCGGCATCGCCTGTCCGATCAACACCCGTCTCAGCCCCGCGGAGATCCGCGATTTCGCCGCACTGACCACGCCGCGCTTTTGTATCACCGATGTGCCAGAGACGGTAGCCAGCCTCGACCTTGCGGGTTGCTGGTCGGTCGATGCCATGCCGCGCGACATCGCCGCCCTGCCGGATCAAGCCAGCCTCGACGCCAACGGCGACGCGGAAATTCTCGGCACGTCTGGCACGACGGGCAAGATCAAAGGCGTGGTGATCTCCCATCCGGACCTGATGACTGGTCTCAACCCCACGCACAGGGACAGGTCGAATTCAACACTCCATGCGCTGCCCTTGACCGGGTCCGGCGGCAATCTCGGCATCGTCATGCTGCCTGTGCGCGGTGGCGCCACCGCCATCACCCAGCCCAAGTTCGACCCCAAGGGTTTCCTTGAACTGGCCAGCGAAAAGCAACCTGACCTGATCTATCTCGTGCCCTCAATGCTGCGGCTGGTGCTCGACCACCCCGACGTCAGCCAATACCCGCTTGCGGGTGTGAAGTATCTGATGACCGGCACCGCACCATTGCCGCACGATTCCGTCAAACGGGCCGCACAGCTGTGGCCACACCTGCGCATCCGCAACAGCTACGGCATGTCAGAGGGCGGCATCGGCATCGCCACCACCAGCAAGGAACAGGTATTGAAACCTGGGTGCGTCGGCAAGCTACCCGCCCATATGCAGCTCCGCGACGAATCCGGCCAGGTCATCACCGAGCCCAATGTCATCGGTGAGATTTACGGCAAACAGCGGCACCCCCGCCGCTACTGGAATGACCCCGACGCCACCGCCGCCAGCTTTCGCGACGGCTGGACCAAGACAGGCGACCTTGGCTACGTCGACGATGACGGCGACCTCATCATGGCCGGCCGCTCGAAGGAGCTGATCATTCGGGGGGGCTACAACATCACGCCACTGGAAATCGAGACGGTGCTGCACCAGCATCCAGCGGTCCAGCAGGCAGCGGTCGTCGGGGTGCCGCACGACGTGCTGGGCGAAGACGTCGCGGCCGCCGTGACTCTGCGCCCCGGCGCCCAGGCGCGACCGGACGACATCCTGTCCTTCTGCCGCCAGCATCTGGCCGACAACAAAGTGCCGCGCACCCTACTGGTGCTGCCGGAGATGCCGCTCAATCCCAACGGCAAGATCTTGAAGAAGGAACTCACTGGGCCGCTGACGGAAGCCGCCGCGCGCAGGCGTACAGGCTGACGCACGAGGGACGCGATGACCCACCCTCGCCTGTACGCCACAATCCATCCCGACAAGCCAGCCGTCATCATGAGCGATGGTTCGGCCATCCTGACCTACGGCGCGCTGGAGGAGCGCGCCAACCGCGGAGCCCAACTGTTACGCAGGCTCGGCATCAACCGCGGCGACAGCATCGCATTCTGGCTGCCCAACTGCCCGGAAGTGTTCGAGGTCTATTGGGCTGGCCAGCGCGCCGGTCTCTATGTCACACCCATCGCCACCCCGCTTACTGGCGCCGAAGCCGCCTATATCATCGAGAACTCCGGCACACGGCTGCTGGTCGCCTCCAGCGCGATCCCGGGGATGGCTGATCTATCGCACCCGCCAGACGTCACGATCTTGTCGATCGAGCAATGGCGCGCCGCACTCGATGACCAGCTCGCAACACCGATCGACGACGAGGCACCCGGCTTCCATATGGTCTATTCCAGCGGCACCACAGGACGGCCAAAAGGGGTGCGCCTGCCACTGCCGGAGGGCGGGGTCACCGATCCTTACCTGATCGCAATACAGATTCAGGGCCGCTACGGACTGGGCGAGAACGATATCTACCTCTCCCCCGCCCCACTCTATCACACCGCGCCTCTCGCCTACACCACGGCCTGCCATCGCCTTGGCGCGACCGTCGTGCAGATGCCGAAGTTCGAGGCCGAGGCCGCGATAGCGGCCATCGCCACGCACCGCATCACCGCCACCCAGATGGTACCAACGATGTTCGTGCGGATGCTGAAGCTGCCCGAAGCAGCACGCCGCGCGCATGACCTGTCATCGTTACGTCTTGTGATCCACGCAGCCGCGCCCTGTCCGGTACCCGTCAAACGGCAGATGATCGACTGGCTCGGTCCCATCCTCTACGAATATTATGGCGGTTCGGAAGGCAATGGCTCGACCGGCATCACGTCGGAAGAGTGGCTGCACAAGCCCGGTTCCGTCGGAAGGGCGACCTGGGGCACGCTGCACATCTGCGACGAGGATGGCGAAGAATTACCGCCGGGGCGCGAGGGCATCGTCTATTTCGAGGGCGGCTGGAATTTCCAGTATCACGGTGATGCCGAAAAGACCCGCGATAGCCGCAATCCTCGCCACCCGAACTGGTCGACGCTGGGCGACATCGGCTATGTCGATGCCGACGGCTACCTGTTCCTGACCGACCGCAAGAGCTACATGATCATTTCCGGCGGCGTGAACATCTATCCGCAGGAAGTCGAGAACCTGCTGATTACCCATCCGCGCGTCGCCGACGCGGCGGTGATCGGGGTGCCCCATCCGGAGTTCGGCGAGGCGGTTAAGGCGGTGGTACAGCCACTCGATCCCGCCGATGCCACGCCAGCGTTCGCCGAGGAATTGATCGCGTTCTGCAGGGCAAACCTATCACCCCTCAAGTGTCCACGCTCGGTGGACTTCGACCTCGCCCTGCCGAGAATGGACAATGGCAAGCTCTACAAGCGACTGGTTCGAGACCGATACTGGCAGGGAAAGTCCGGCGCTGCGGCGGCATGCTGACGCGTCGCCAAGAGTCTCTTCAACCGCCAGCGCGGCGCGATTACAACTGGCAATTTCCATCTAACCTGGTTAGATGATAATCTTTCAAGCAGGTGCCCCAAACGCAGGTCACCACCAATTCCATAGGGATGTTCATGTCTGACGTCATGCACTTCGAAGTTGAAAACGGCATTGCCATTGTCACCATCGATTCACCCCCGGTGAATGCCTTGAGCCAGGCTGTGCGCCAGGGCATCACCGACGGTTTCCAGCAGGCCTGGGCGCGTGACGACGTGCAGGCGATCGTGCTCATCTGCGGCGGACGCACCTTCTTCGCCGGCGCCGACATTTCCGAGTTCGGCAAGCCGCTGCAAGGGCCGGACCTGCTCAGCGTTCTGGATGGCATCGAGAATGGTAGCAAGCTCACCATCGCGGCGATCCACGGCAACGCGCTGGGCGGTGGCCTCGAACTGGCGCTGCACTGCCATTACCGCATCGCCGTACCGTCGGCCAAACTGGGCTTGCCGGAAGTGCATCTGGGCCTGCTGCCAGGCGCGGGCGGCACCCAGCGGCTGCCGCGCATCGTCGGTGTGCCCGCTGCACTGGATCTGATGACCAGTGGTCGCCCGATCGGCGCCAGGGAAGCACTGTCGGTGGGGGTGATCGACGCTCTGGCAGAGGAGGGCAAGTTGCGCGACGACGCCGTCGCCTATGCCCGTCGCCTGCTCGATGAAGGCGCCACCCTGACCCGCGTGCGTGACCGCGATGACAAGGTGGCCCCCTATCGCAACAAGCCCGAGATCTATGATGACTTCCGCCGCCAGCACGCCCGCGGCTTCCGCGGCTTCAAGGCGCCGGAAAACATCATCAAGGCGATCCAGGCCGCGGCCGACCTGCCGTTCGATCAGGGCATCCAGCGCGAGCGCGAGCTGTTCGTCGAACTGCGCGACTCCAAGGAGTCGGCGGCCCAGCGCTATGCCTTCTTCGCCGAGCGCGAGACCGCCAAGGTGCCGGGCCTGCCCAAGGACACCCCGGTGCTGCCCGTCACCTCGGTCGGCGTGATCGGCGCCGGCACCATGGGTGGCGGCATCACCATGAACTTCCTCAATATCGGCATGCCGGTGACCCTGGTCGAGGCCAGCCAGGAAGCGCTTGATCGTGGCATCGGCGTCATCCGCCGCAATTATGAGACCAGCGCCCGGAAAGGCAAGCTAACCAACGAACAGGTGGAGAAGCGCATGGCGCTGATCACTCCCAGCCTCGATTACGCCGCCCTCGCCGGTGCCGATCTCGTCATCGAGGCGGTGTTCGAAAGCATGGCGATCAAGAAGGAAGTCTTCGCCCGCCTCGACAAGATCGCCAAACCCGGCGCCATTCTCGCCTCCAATACCTCGTTCCTCGATCTCGACGAGATTGCCGCCACGACCAGCCGACCCGAAAACGTCATCGGCCTGCATTTCTTCTCGCCCGCAAACGTGATGCGCCTGCTGGAAGTGGTGCGTGGCCAGAAAACCGCGCCGGCGGTCATCAACACCGCAATGCAGTTGGCCAAGAAGATTGGAAAGGTACCGGTGCTGGCCGGAGTCTGCGACGGCTTCATTGCAAACCGGGCGATGCGGACCCGCGGCGTGCAAGCAGACGCGCTGGTGCTGGAAGGCGTGGCGCCGGCCGATATCGACCGGGTGATCTATGCCTACGGCTTCGCCATGGGGCCGTTCCAGATGACGGACCTTGTCGGCCTCGACGTCATTGGCCGGGATTCGACCGAGAAAACGGTGCGCTCGGAACTGGTCAAGCGCGGCCGCCTCGGCCAGAAGCAGGGCGGCGGCTATTACGACTACGATGAAAACCGTCGCCCGACGCCCTCGCCTGTCGCAACCGAGGTAATTCGTGAAGTGGCTGCCGAGAAAGGTATCGCACCGCGCACCGCCGATGACGCGGAAATCCTCGCCCGGTTGCTCTATCCGGTCGTCAACGAAGGTGCCAAGATTCTGGAGGAGGGTATCGCCATCCGTGCCAGCGATATCGATGTCGCCCTCATGATGGGCTATAATTGGCCGGTTTACACCGGTGGTCCAATGTTCTGGGCGGAAACCGTCGGCCTGGCCAACATTGTCGCCAAGCTGAAGGAACTGGAGAGCCGTTACGGCGCCGCCTTCAAGCCGGCGGCATTGCTGGAACAACTGGCAGCCTCGGGCAAGGGCTTCCGCGACGCCTGAGCCCGGCCACCCGGCGGCATGGAAAGTCCAGCCGCCGGGCACCGTCCGTGCTCAATCGAGGAGATCGACCACCGCGGTGGGCGCCAGATCCTGAAGCCAGAATATGCCGGCGGCATTCATATGATGCAGCCAGTGCGCCTGAGCCGCCGCGCCGTCGCCGGCCTCGATCAGCTCGATCAGCTTGGCCTGAGAGCGCAAACCTGAACGAGCGAGTTTCAGTCGCGTCTCAAGATCGGTACGGGCTTGCGCATGGCGCTGGGCCAGCGCCTGGTGCTTGTCGACGATTCCATGCAGCGCATGGCCGACCATCATCAATGTGATATTACCCGACAGGTCGATCAGGATCCGGTGAAAATCAGCGAGTTGCCGCGCGATGTCCTTGGACGCCTTCAGCAGTTCCTTCTCGGTCTCCAACTGCGCGCGCAACGCCGCTGCCCCCGCCTTGGCGTTACGCTCGGCAACCATGCGCGCCGCCGCCGGTTCGATGATTGTGCGCAGTTCATAGACGTCGCCGAGCGTCGCCCCATTGGCCTGCAACGCAATGCCGGCGGCCCGCGCCACCATCTCATAGGTCGGCTGGTTGACCCGGGCGCCGCCTCGGGCACCACGCGAAACGCTGATCAGCTTTTCCGACTCCAGGATGCGGATCGCTTCGCGGATCGTCGGCCGGGATACATCGAAGTCAGCGATGAGCTGGGCTTCAGCGGGCAGCGTATCCCCATCCTTCAAGGTGCCCCGGATGATCGCGTTGCGGATGCGTGCGGCGACGATCTCGGCAGTCTTGGGTATCCGAATTTGCTGCTCGGCTGACCGATGATAGGCCAACATCTTCTCCTTCAGAGTGTCACTCCCCCCGTCAGGCCAGGGCAACCAGCCTGTATCACGGGCAAGCAATATCATGGTCCGGCCACATCACCGGCAAACATATAAACAAGTTGCCTACAATATGACGTGTACTCCTGCAATCCACCCCACACGTCATCCATCAACCCGCCTTCGCCAACCGGCGTTAGCCGTCCTCCAGACCAATGCCGACGTTCGCGCCGGTGACATAGGCGGCATAGTCACTCGCCAGATATGCGACGAGACTGCCCAGCACATCGCCAGTGTTGAAGGTCTGCACGCTGTTGACCCTGATACCGTCGCGCGCCCATTCAACGCCCAGCGTCTTGGTGAGATTGCCAAGCCCCCCGATCGCGGCCGCATGGTCGGCACCTAGCGCCTGTTCAGGAGCCGCTACAAAGATAATCACGCCGCCCCGGCCGATGGTACGACGGCTGGAGGCAAAGTCCCTGGCTGCGAGGAAGCACCGGTCGAGACCGGCATCAAGCACGGCCCGCCAACCATCATGGTCGATCTCATGCGCCAGCTGTTTCACCGGTGACGGCACAACCAGGATCAGCACGTCGCAGTCGTCAACGTCGACCAGATGCGCCCCCTGCGTGGTCAGGGCACGACAGATGGCGTCGCTCTCGCCCACCAGGCGTACCGTTTTGCCGGCCAGCCAGCCGCTCATCGCCACCCCCACGGGCCATCAACACGCTCGCGTGGTGGAACGAAGTCGGGCATCAGCAGCGAACGCCGCAGGCTCTCGCCACCGTCCTGAACAATGATCTGCCCCGTCAGGCCCTCCAGCATCGGCGTGCAGGTCATCGCCGCGAGCCAGCCGAACTCCCAGGTCGAGCCGGTGCGCCCCGCCGGGATCATCGCCTGCAACGGCTCAATCCCGCCTCCGCGGCCACCACTCACCGAGGAATCATGGGGAAAGAACCCGGCGGCCACCGCATTGACACGGAGGCCAAACGGCGCCCATTCACGCGCCAGCTTCCGAGTCATCGTCGCCTGGGCGGTCTTGGCGGCGGCGGAATGCGCGTCACCGGGAAAACCCGTCCAAATATACTGAGCGGCGTTGTTGACGATCGCGCCGCCCTCGCCGCGCGCGATCAGCCGACGTGCAAGTTCGCACGAGCACAGGAAAGTGCCATCGATCGCGATCCGGGTGACGGCGTTCCAGGCATTGACGGAAATATTCTCCGCCAGCACCGGAAAATTGGCGCCGGCATTGTTGGCGAGCAGGCTGACAGGTCCGAGTACCCGTTCGGCCTCGTCAAAGGCCGAGGCGACATGGTCCGGCTGGCGCACGTCACCGCTGATGGCATGAACCTCGGCACCAGTCGCCGCGACCTTCGCCGCACCATCTTCCGCCCGTTCGATACTGCGCCCCATGATCGCCACCCGGGCACCGCCCTGAGCAAAGGCGAGCGCCATCGCCAGACCCATGCCGGACCCACCGCCCGTCACCAGCACAGTCTGGCCGGCGAAGGTGTCAGCCGGGTAAGGCGGCTGATCGAAGGGAGGCGGCCGCAGCACAACATGATGGCTTGGCACCGACATATGCTGTCTCCCGAAACCACGGCATGAACGCGATCGCTGTTATCGCGCCCCTTCCGGCGGCGGCCGGAAAACCGCCGACAACGTGTTCACAGGCGCTCGATGATGATGGCTGGCGCCATACCACCGGCGGCGCACATGGTGACCAGACCGTAGCGGCCGCCACTCCGTTCCAGTTCATCAAGCGCGGTGCCGATCAACAGCGCGCCGGTCGCGCCGATGGGGTGCCCCAACGCGATGGCGCCGCCGTTGATGTTGACCCTGTCACGATCCATCCCGAGGTCGCGCTGGAATTTTTCGGCAACCACGGCAAAGGCTTCGTTGATTTCCCAGACGTCGATGTCGCCAACACTCAGGCCGGCACGCTCCAGAACCCGCCTTGCCGCCGGTACCGGCGCGTTCAGCATCAGGGTCGGGCAGTCACCCTGGTTGACCGCCGCGACGATACGGGCCCGCGGCGTCCACCCCTGCTCCGCGGCGTAATCAGCCGATGCCAGCAAAACGGCCGCCGACCCGTCGACCACGCCCGAGCTGTTGCCGGCATGGTGGATGCCGCGCCAGTCGACATCACCATAACGACGCTGGATCATCTGCCGGTAGGTGGTGCCATCCGCCTGCGCCGGCATGTCGGCGATACCATCGAAACTTGGCTTGAGTTGCGCCAGTCCCTCGGCTGTCGTTTCCGGGCGCGGAAACTCGTCATGGTCTAGTGCCACGCTACCATCGGCGTTCAGCACTGGCACGACGCTGCGGCTGAATCGCCCCTCTTTCAGGGCCACTTGCGCCCGACGCTGACTTTCCAGCGCCAGAGCGTCAACGTCGGCCCGCGTAATGCCCTCCATCGCCGCGATGGCGTCAGCGCACACCCCTTGATGGCTGATCGGGTGCAAGGCGACGACATCCGGATTGCCCGCCCCCGGGCCTAGCGCCAGCCCCGCCGCCATCTCTTCCTGAAAAATCGCGGTGTGCAGGCTCATCATGTCAGTGCCGCCGCCAATGGCGCAGTCCTCGAAGCCCGAGATGATCTGTGCCGCCGCCAGCGCAACCGAGGTGATCGAACTGCCGCAGGCGCGGTCAAGAGTCATGCTGCTGGCCCGCACGTCATACCCGGCCAGCAGTGCCGAGTAGCGACCGAGATTGGAACCCTGCTTGCCGCGCTGCACCGCCGTGCCCCAGACAATGTCGCCCACCTCGCCGGTTTCAAGGCGGTTTCGCTCGGCGAGTGCCCTCAGCACCGTCGCCCCCAGAACCTGCGGATGCAGATGGGCAAGCGAGCCCTTGCCAACCTTGCCGATGCCACGCGGCGTGCGCACGGCGTCGATGATATAGGCCTCAGCCATCGGACTCCCTTTCTCCCAGCGGGATTTGACCCTTGCCCGCATCACTTATATAACTAGGTAAAATAAATCAAGTCGCACTGGGGGAGATGGACATGTCCGGGACAAGCTGGTTGCTGCAGGGATTGCCGCATACACCGCTGGCGCTGGTGACCGGCGGCTCGACCGGCCTCGGCTTCGCCATGGCACGAACGCTGGCCGACCATGGCTTCTCGGTCTTCGTTTGCGCCCGCACCCGGACGGACCTTGACGCCGCCACGGCTCGCGAACCGCGGCTTCTGGCCCTCCATGCCGATGTCACGCACGCCGAGGATCGCCAGCGGCTTTTCGCCGAGGTCGAACGGCGGGCCGGGCGGCCGCTGGACCTTCTGGTCAACAATGCCGCCATCGTCCGCGCCCACGATTACACCAATCCCTTCACGCTGAGCGAGGACCGTGCGGCGGCCGAGATCGATACCAACTTCGCGGCCCCGATCGACCTGGCGCGCCTGTTCCTGCTGTCCCGCCATGGCCGTGTGAGCACACCCGGCGCGATCCTCAATGTCAGCACGCCAGGCGCCCTGTTCCCGCTGGACGCCAACCCGCTCTACAGCGCCACCAAGGCCGGGCTTCATATGTTCACGCTATCGCTGCGGCGTCACCTCAAGGACACGCCGGTGCGAGTATTCGAGCTGTTTCCGCCCGCGCTCGACACCCGACTGGCTGACCAGCTCGACGTCCCTAGTCAGGCCGCTCATGGGCAGGATGTGATCGATGCCGTCGCCGGTGAGGCCATCGCGGGGTTGCTCGCCGGCACGGAAACGATCCTGCCCCACCCCCAGAGCCGGGCGCTCGTGGCCATGTTCCCGCCAATCGACACAGGCATGATCGACGTCGTCAATCGCGGCGTTGGCCGACGTGCCGGCTGGGATCACCCTTAACGGCGCCTGGCATCGACGATTGCCGTGCCAGCCAGTCACGCAAAGCCCCGACGAATATGTCCGGCACCTCCAGATGGGGCATGTGCCCGCACCCCGGTAGCGATACCAGTGTCGCGCCCGGCACCGCGTCTGCAAGCGACACCGATGCAGCGTGGTCGATAACCACATCTTCAACGCCGGCTATCACCAATACCGGACAGTGTATCGTCGCCAGCCCGGCCGCGAACGCCGGACGACTGGCGGCCGCCATCTGTTCACGGGCGAAGCGCGCGGGGCCTGCCGCCAGCATTGCGGCTTCCAGTGGCGCCTGCTGCATCGCCCGATGATCTCGGGCCAGTGACGCGCGGGCCAGACGGCGCAGGACCGCCGGAAAGTCATCACGCGCCGCCTCGACGAGTGCCATCCGCTTCCCGGTCATCGCTTCGGTTTCAGGCTGCGCCGTGGTTGAGACCAACACCAGCCCCGCCACCCTTGCCGGGGCCGCGAGCGTCGCCGCCATCGCGACATACCCTCCCAGCGAATGGCCCAGCAGGACAAAACGCACCGGCGCCTTGTCGAGAAGTACATGCGCCATCTCCGCTACCGTCGGGCCTTCATTGGGAATCACCACAACATCGTGATCGAGCGGGTTCAGTGCCGCACGCCAGCTCGCCTTATCCTCAAGGATACCCGGCGACACGACCAGCGGCAGCCGCTCGGCCGGCGCTTCCGGGAGCGCTTCCTCGTCTGTCAGTGGCGCAATCGACATTGACCGGCCTCAATCAATTTGCCCCTTAACATATATAACTAGGTGATATACATATTGCAGCAAGAGCGCCAGCAATTCAGTTCAATGACAACGATATTTCCCCTCAAGGCGCGAGGTGATCCTTGGAGATGCCGCATGAGCGACAAAGTCCTGTACGAAGTCGTCAACGGGGTGGGCGTGATCTCGCTCAACCGGCCTGACGTCCACAACGCCATGGATGACGAGGCGGCGGCACTCTACAAGGAAATGCTTGACCGCGCGTTGAATGATGACGCGGTCCGCGCCATTCTGATGCGGGGGGCTGGAAAATCCTTCTGTTCAGGGCGTGACACCACCATGCTTGGCCATCGGGCGCGCGACGAGAGTGATTATCACTTCGTTCTCCGCCACCAGCAGGGCCGGCTCAAGGTGATGGACAGCCCCAAGCCGTTTGTCGCCGCCTTGAAGGGCGCTGTGATTGGCGGTGGTTGCGAGATGGCGCTTTCATGCGACATTCGCGTGTCGTCAACCGACCTCAAGATGGCACTGCCGGAGATCAATTACGGTATCCTGCCCGACACCGGTGGCACCCAGATCATGACCACGCTGATCGGCCCTGCCCGGACAAAATATATGGTCATGACCGGCGAGCGCATTGATGCCAGGACGGCGCTGGAATGGGGTGCTGTCGACTTCGTCGTTTCCCCGGAGGAGCTTGATGCCAGGGCGCTGGAGATCGCGAAGAAGATTGCCGCCAAGCCCCCCATCTGTCTCGCCATGGCCAAGACCATGATCGATCAGGCCCATGCCGGTGCGGTGCGCAACGGTATCGCCCAGGAGTTGCTGGCGCAGACCGCCCTGTTCAAGACCGAGGACTATGCTGAAGCGCGCGCCGCCATCCGAGAGAAGCGCACGCCGATCTACAAGGGGAAGTGACATGACTGACGACTACAAGGGTCTGCGCCGAGCGCCCGGCGCCGGCGCGCGGATGCTGCCCGAAGGCACCTTCGCCAATGACGTGGCAATCATCACCGGCGGTGGCTCGGGCATTGGCAAGGGGATTGCCGCCGAATTCGGCCGGTTGGGTGGCGCCGTCGCCATCGCCAGCCGCAACCCGGAAAAGCGGGCCCGCGGTGTCGCGGCAGTCGAGGAGGCCGGCGGCCGCGCGATCGGCGTACAACTCGATGTCCGTGATCCGGAAGCCGTCAAGGCCTGCTTTGACGAAGTGGAATCGGCACTCGGACCCGTTACCCAGCTCGTCAACAATGCCGCCGGCAACCTTGCCGGAGCGTCGGAGGATTTCAGCCTCAACGCCTGGCGGGCGGTGACCGGCATCGTGCTGGACGGCACCTGGATCTGCTCGACCGAATTCGCCCGGCGACGCATCGCCGACGGCATTGGTGGTGCGATCCTCAACATCGGCGCCACCTACAGCTGGACCGGCGGGCCCGGCACCAGCCCGTCAGCCGCCGCGAAAGCCGGGGTGACCAACCTCACCCAATCGCTGGCGGTCGAGTGGGCGCCCTACGACATTCGCGTCAACTGCATCGCACCCGGCCTCTTCCCTCATGCCGACCGCGCGGCGCACTTGCGGTTTGCCGATGGCGATGATCTGTCCAACCGCCAGCCGGCGCTGCGCACCGGCGAGGTGCACGAACTTGGCTGGGCTGCGGCCTATCTGTGCTCCGACTACGCCGCCTTCTGCTCCGGTCACACCTTCGTGCTGGACGGTGCCAACTGGCTGCGTCGCAGCCTGCGGATGCCGGTGTTCGAACCTGTGCGCACCTGGCTGCCCAAGCGGGAAAAATGATCGTGCCGTCGCCTCCCCTAACGGGGAGGCGGTCAGCCGATAACCTTCTGTTCACGATAGCCGGCGATCTCCGCGTCCGAGAAACCCATCTCACGCATGATCTCGTCCGTGTGTTCGCCAATATTCGGGCAAGCGCGCTTAAACCGCACTGGCACATCACCAAAGCACCAGAAGGCACCCGGCTGCTCAACAGTGCCGTACATCGGCTGCTCCAGTACCGAGATGAGGTTCAGTTTACGGTTGAGCGGATTGTCGAAGAAGCGGTTTTGCGCATCCTCGAAGGTAACGTGATCGCAAGGTACGCCCGCCGCCTCCAGTGCCGCGATCAGCTCATCAGATTCACGCGCGGCGGCAGCTATCACGAAACCCGTCTCATCATCGCCCAGCACATCCCGCACCGCCTTGCGGCGCGCCTCGGTGTGCGCGGCGACCGCGATCCAGTTGCCATCCCGACACTGAAAGATCCGATGGTAAGGCGAGAATCCGGTCTGGTCGCTGCTCAGATGATACGTCGGCGCCAGCGAACCGTCGGGGAGTATCAGCGTCTCGCCCTGGGTGAAGGCGGAGATGCCGAGCAGCGACGTCTGGGTGGTATAGCCGCGCTGGCCCGCGCGTCGGGCATAGATCGAGGCCATCAGCTCGACCAGACAGCTCATCGCGGTGGCTACGTCCATGGTGCCGGGCCGGTTGAACATCGGCTTGTTGCCCTCGCCCGCATTCTCGAACTCCCAACCGGCAATGGCGTTGAAGATCGAGTCATAGCCCGGCCAATTGCCGCGCTCGCCGCGCTGGCCATAGGCGCTGCTGTAGTTGAACGCGACATCAGGATTGTGCTGGCGAACCCCCTCCTCCGACAAGCCGAGCTTGGCCGCGCCCTTGAAGCGCATGTTGTGATGCACCGCCTCCGCCCACTGGATCAGCCGTGCCAGGATCGGCTGTGCCGCCGGCTTGGTAAGGTCAAGCGCGATCGACCGCTTCGACCGCGCGGCGGCCTGGTAATAGCGGTGCATGAAACGAATGCGGTCGCCTGTCAGCGCCTCGACCTTGATGACGTCAGCGCCCATGTCGCCCATCATCGAGGGCCCCATTGGACCCGCGAGGAACATGCCGAGGTCAAGCACCCGGACACCTTCCAGCAGCTCCTCCGGCTCGCCATCGCTGCCGATCGGTGCGGGCGGCGGCGCCCAGTCCTTCCCGCCCCCTTCGCCCAGGCGTGGCGCCGGCCGTACCGGCGGCAATGGCGCGTCGGTGTGGAACGGCACATTCGGCTGAACCGTCAGCCCCAGTTCGGGATCGTTGACCTCCACCGCATAGGCATTGGCGCGAACTTCCGGGTGCCTGAGCATTTCACCAAGCGGGTAGGCAGGCTCGGCCGCAATGTCAGCGGCGCGCAGATCGGCGAGCCATGCCTCCAGTGGCCGGCGCCTGAAGGCATCGATCTTGCCCTCCTCCGTGTCGATCTCCGCCCCTTCCGCCAGCACGTCCCACATGGTGGGCATGGTCGCGTAGTCGAACTGCCGAGCAGGATCCATGATCTGCAGCCAGTCGCCACCCTGACATTGGTATAGTTGCTGACCAATGGGGCGAGCCGCCAGCGGGTGCGGCGGGTTGTTCGGCATCGGCCCCTTGGAGTTGCGCGCCCAGATCAACGGCAGCATCGCCATGTAGCCTTGGAAGATCGACGTATGGGCCGCCCCGCCGTGCCCCGACTGCAAGCGGGCCACCAGACGCGCGAGAATGCCCGCGGCCGCCAGGTGTGCGGCGGCCCAGCTGCCGGCATTGAACCGCCAGACGATCGGACCCGGTCGATAGCCGTCATTCTCGTAGAGCGCGCCGAACCGGGCGGCGACCAGCAACTCGTCATCCGAGCGCTCGACATCGGGATGATTATAGGGGCTGCCCGTAATGCCGCAGATGACAAGACGTGGATGCGTGCCGACAAGAGTCTCGTCATCGAGCCCGAGCGCCCTGGCGCGCGCCGGCGTGAACTGGTGCAGCAGCACATCGGCACCGGCAAGACGCCTGTTAAGCTCACCAAGTCCATCAGGCGTCGACAGGTCAAGCTCCAGGCTGCGTTTGCCACGGTTCCAGTTGGCGAAGCGTGCCTGCCCTCGCGCCGGATCGCCGCCCGGCCGCTCGATCTTGAGCACGTCCGCGCCCAGTGCCGCCAACATCAGGCCGGCGACCTGAACCGCCTGGCCCTCGCCAATCTCGACAATCCGTAGCGCGCCCAGCATGTTCACACCTTGCGGAAATTCGGCAGCACCCAGCCATCCTGGATGTCCGTCCATTCAACCGTGACCTTCATGCCGATATGAACGTCTTCGGCATCGCAGCCGGTGACGTTGGCGTTCAGCCGAGCCCCCGGCGCGCCGTCAAGATCGACGACCACCGGCACGTAGATGAAGTCCTCGCCGTTCTTCGGATTCTTGTTGCAGACAACATAGCTGAACACCGTGCCGGTGCCAGGCAGCGTCGGCCAGACTTTCTCGGTGCTTGAACACTCCGGGCAATAAGGCGTTGGCGGCATCCGGAAATGCCCACAGCGGGCGCACTGGCAGGCGGTCAGACGATGCTCCTTGGCGGCCTGCCAGAAGGGTTCCGTATCCGGGTTGGTGGAAATGCGAATCTGCTCACCCGGCAGCAGGCGCGCCGGCCCATAGCTGATGGTCTTGCTCATGTCAGGCGTTCCTCAGGATCAGACTGGAGACTGGCAGTGATGCCGGACCACCGGATGCCAGCGCGAACTCGCAATCGGTGACCTGATTGATTGCCGTGCCCCGCACCTGTTCAACCGCTTCGACCACGTGGGTCATGCCGATGATGTAGGCTTCGTTGAGGTTGCCGCCATGGGTGTTGACCGGCACGCCGCCGTTCACGCCGCGGCCGGTGGCGGCATCGTAGCGAATCTTGCCGCCGAGCACATAGTCGTTGCCCTCGCCTTTTTCGCAGAAGCCATAGTCCTCCAGCTGCATGAGCACCATCGGGCTGAAATGGTCGTAAAGCAGCGCCACGTCCATATCCTTGGCGGAAAGACCCGACTGCGCCCAGATGCGATCCGCCGTGAACTTGTGGCCGGAGCTGGCGAAATGCGGGTCCGGCATCCCCATCCAGGCAAACGCACGACCCCACTCCCGCTGACCGCCATGGGCGCAGGCGTGCACGATCGCCGGCTTGTGCCGGCAATCCTTCGCTCGATCCATGGTGGTGGTAATCACCGCGACCGCGCCATCGGTCTCCAGACAGAAATCCAACCTGCGCAGCGGGTCAGCCAGCATCGGCGACGTCTCATATTCCTCCCGCGTCAACGGCGCCTTGCGCACGGCCTTGGGCCGATTGTGGGTGTTGGCGCGCGTCGCCATGACGATCTCACCAAAGGCGTCCTGCGTGGTGCCATAGAGGTGCATGTGGCGCCGGGCGAGCACGCTCATCAGATGTCCCGGACCGACCAGTCCCGACGGCTGCAGGAAGCTGTTCTCCGGGCTGGGTGCCGCCGCGCCGAACACCACGCCAAGGCGATGCTGAGGCAACTGCTGCAGCGCCATCACGGTAACGGCGTACTTGCAGTCCTCGTTCATCAGCCCCGCGGTCGCCAGGCCGATCGCCCCAACACAGCCACCACCACCCGACGTCAGCGTCGCGGAAAAGGAAACATGGGGCATGCCCAGTGTTTCCATCAGCGAGGCTGTGTCGAACTTGTCGAGGTAGCCGGCGCCGGCCGTGGAATAATAGGAGAAACCGTCGACATCCTTGATCGAGATGCCAGCGTCCGCGCAGGCCTTGAGGATCGCCTCGCCCGCCATATCGTTAATGGTACGTGGCCAGCTTTTGCCGCGGACATAATAGTCCGTCGCCCCCACACCCACGATTGCCGTCTTGTCCTGATGTGCCCAGGCCACCGTTCACCTCTCCCACTTACACTTATTCAACTAAGTGAGATATGCCAGCCGTGCAGGCTTGTCCAGCGGTCAGGTAAAATGCAGCCGCCGATATTTGCCGCGGAAGTAGAGTAGCGGATCGCGACGTGGTTCGAATTGTGCCCGCAGCACCTCGCCAACCAGGATGAAATGGTCCCCGCCCTCATGAATCGCATGACGGCGGCATTCAAACGAGACGAGCGAGCCATCGAGTAGCGGCACCCCTGATTCTCCCGCCGACCAGGGTGTCGCGGCAAAACGATCCTCCCCCTTGCCGGCGAAGCGGTTGGACGTTGGCTGCTGGCTTACCTGAAGCACATTGACCCCGAAGTGGTCAGCCTCACGCAGCACCGGGGCGCTGCCCGCGCTATTGGCGATACAGACCAGCAGCAACGGCGGATCAAGGGAGACCGATGTAAAACTGTTGGCGGTCAGACCAACCGGGGTACCGCTCTCTGTACAACCGGTCACCACGGTGATCCCGGTGGCAAAGCAACCCATCGCGTCACGCAGGGTACGCGCGTCGGAACCGGCGCGGAACTCGCTCGCTGCGCGCGGCTGTTTGCGCTCCAGAAAATCGAGCAGCACGCCAAGAAAGGCCTCGGTACGGTCAGTAACCACCAGCAGGTCGGCGTCGGCAACGTCCACGACCTCGGCGTTGGGCAACGCGGAGTCAAACGTATCGTTGAGCGCCGAGCGCCGTATCCAGGACAAGCCACCGCGCATCACCAGTGTCGGCAAGGCCAGTCGTGGTGCAGCCCCCAGTAGCTCATTGGCGACACCGTCGAGCGGAAAAGCGCCCAGCGTACGGACATCCCAACGCTTCTCGCCCTCGGCGTGGCGTTGACGTAACCGGTCCGCTATGTCGCTCGCAACCGCCGGATCGGCATTGACGGGCATGTCGACCAGCACCAGCCCTGCCGCCAGATTCGTGGCGTCGCTGGCGAGCGCCGCCACGGCGACCCACCCGCCCAGTGTTGCCGCCACCACCACCGGCCTTGTCGCCGCTTGCGCCAACACCGCGCGCAGATCCTCAACGTGCGCCTCAAACGAGTAGGCGCCATCAACGGGCCACTCGCTACCACCATGACCACGCAGGTCGAGGCTGATCACTCGCCGGCCGGACTGGACCAGCGCCGCCGCTACGTCATGCCAGACTGCACGCGTCTGGCCGGCACCGTGAAGCAGCAGAATTGCCGGATCATTCGGGTCACCGGCGATCTCCGCCTCCAGACGAACCCCTCCAAACCCGCGAAAATGCGTTACCTCAACCGCGCTCACGATTTTTCTCCCGCGATCCATGCCGCCATCGCCCCGGAGCGCCTCCGCATCATCAGTCGGGCGATATCAGCGTCGTGGTCGAGAATGGCCCGGCACAGGCCATGCTGCAGCTTCCGGGCTTCCGCGCGCTGTTCGGGATCACGATAGAGCCCCGTGCCCTGCTCCTCCATGCCAAATGAATACCCGATCGCCATCACCAGCTCGATCGCCGGATTCCCGCTCATCAGCGCCACCAACCGCGCCAGCTCAGCCTCTGCCGCGATCATCGCCGCCACGCTGTCAGCCTGATCTATGTCGGCGTCAAATTGCTCCAGCATCTCCCGCAAGCCTCGATCTTCACACGCACAAGCCAGTGCCGCCGCCTCTTCGGAAACGAGGCGACTGACCGCCATGATGTCAAGTAGCGTGGCACCCTTGAGGCGCAGATACCGGGCGAGTGTCCGAATCGCGTCGCTGGCGTCCGGACGGCTGGCGTAAAAGCCGCCGCGAATGCCCCGCCGCACGCTGATGAGGCGATCGTTCTCGGCGATCTTGGCGGCCTGACGAAGCGTCGGACGGCTGACCCCGAGACGATGCAGCAGATCATCCTCGCCACCAATAAACGCCCCCGCCTCATGCTCCAGACTAAGCTTGGCCAACGCACGCGCCGTACGCGCAACCAGCGTCTCCGAATGTCCAATCTGTTCCATGCCGCCTCCTTACAGATAACTGTTTACGACCAATTTTCGACACCGTCCAGCACAACCCTTGCATTGACTTATATAACTAGGTATCCTTATGAAAATGGACCGAATCGGGAGAGTTCACATGAAGCCCTTCGTTTTCAGTGCTGACAGCCATATCATGGAACCGGCGACCATCTTTCTCGACGGCCTGCCCGCGAGCCTGAAGAACCACGCCATCCATTCGCGCAAGGAAGGCGACTTCCTGATCACCGGCACGGCGGACAAGATCATCTATCGCCTGCGCGTTGGCCAGCACCGCGAAAAGGAACTGGGAGACAACCAGCGCAGGGGCATCCGGGAGATCCCCGGTCGCCTGGAAGACATGGAACTGGAAGGTATCGACGCGGAAATCTGTTTTCCAAGCCTTGGCCTGTGGCTCTATTGCCTCGACAACGCCGACGCCGAGGCGGCATCCGCCCGTCTCTACAACGACTGGAACAATGAGTTTCTCTCGGGGCACCCGACGCGCTTCGTGCGTTGCGGCATGCTGCCCGTGCTCGAATTCTCGAACACGCTGGCCGAACTCGACTATCTCGCCGCCAAGGGTTTCACCGCGGCCATGCTGCCAGCAGTGACGCCGCCGCACCTGCCCAAGTACAATGACGCCAAATGGGATCCCGTCTTCGCCCGGGCGGCAACGCTTGGCATCGTGTTCGTGATGCACACCGGCACCGGCCTTGAAACCGTGGTTCACGAGCGTGGACCGGGAGCCGGCATCATCAACTACACCAAGCAGGCGATGGATGCGCAGAACTCGGTGCAATACCTTGTCGCCGGCGGCGTACTCGACCGCAATCCCGCCGCGAAGGTTGCCTTCATCGAGAGCGGCGCCAGCTGGCTCGTCGCGCTAGCCGAACGCATGGACGAGGTGGAGGAAGCTCATGCCAATTTCGTCCACCCCAAGCTCTCGCGCCGTTGCAGCCAGATCATCGATGATCAGGTCTGGGCCAGCTTCCAGCATGATCGCAGCTGCATCCTGGCGGCCAATGCCGGCCTGCCCGGCGCCAAGAACGTGATGTGGGGATCTGACTACCCGCATGCCGAGGGCACGTTCCCGATCAGCCGCCGCATCGTCGACGATCTGTTCCACGGGCTGAACGTCAGCGAACAAACCCGCCTCGACGTCCTTGGCCTCAACGCCGCGCGACTGTTCCGCATCGCGCCCGACGTTCAAACCAGCGCGACGCTGGCTGCCTGAAATACCTGCTGCGTAGGAGTTGCGATCATGGTCTGTCTCGAACTCTCCAGCGAGCAACAGGCCATGGTCGACAGTGTCGGCGGTGCGCTGGCCTCACGAGGTGAGCGCACCGCCGATGCGATCCTGGCAGAACTGGGCGTGGACGCACTGCTTGAGCACGGTGGCAACCTGCTCGACGCGGCGCTGGTCGCAGAGGCGGCGGGTCGCGAAGGCGTCGTTGCATATCCGGCCGGCGAGCGCATTCTGATCGCCGCAGCCTGTGTCGGCATGGCGCAGCGCGCGCTTGACGAAGCCTCCGCCTATGCGCGTGAGCGCATTGTCTTTGGCCGGCCGATCGGTGAATATCAGGGGATCGCGCACACATTGGCCAACGCTGCGACGGAGGTCGACGGCACCCGTTTGCTGATCTGGCGCGCCATCGCTGCGCGCGCGGAAGGCTTGGCGGGTGCCGCACGGCTCGACGCCCAGGCCTTCTGGTGGTCAGCGCGCGCCTGCGTACCGGCGATCAAGGCCGCAATCCGCACCTTCGGCGGCTATGGGGTCAGCGAAGACTCTCCCCTGCCAGGCCTTTACCGCAGCGCGCGTGCGCTGCTTCTGGCCGCAGACGATCCCGATCGCGCGCTCACCGCACCGCTGTCGGCCATGACACCGATAGAGCCGGTGTCGATGAGCTTCACCCAGCATGCAGAGGCGGATGTCTGGACCGCGCGCACCCGCCATTTTCTGACGGAGCACTTCTCCGACGCCCACAAGCAAGCCTTCGCCACATCACCTGACAATCACTTCCCGGAGCTACACCGCAAGCTCGCCGCCGCCGGGCTGTGATCGGCCCCCACGGACGGGTCCAATTTGATTGTTAGTGCAATGATGGTCGTGGCGCCAGCGCGGGCGGCATCGCTGGTTGGGGTTGCAGGGCCGCCCGCGCGAATGCCGGGATGAAGACCTCCGG
>NZ_JBEUDS010000021.1:0-61386 GCF_041060555.1 Parapedomonas caeni
CCGGAGGTCTTCATCCCGGCATTCGCGCGGGCGGCCCTGCAACCCCAACCAGCGATGCCGCCCGCGCTGGCGCCACGACCATCATTGCACTAACAATCAAATTGGACCCGTCCGTGGGGGCCGATCAAGTTCAGCGGCGAGCGCGGGAAAATCGCTGGCCTCGGGGTCCCGCAAGGTCAGCTTGACGCGGCCGGCATCGCCCTCGCCATAAACGGCGAAGCCCGCGCTGTCCGGCCCGCGATCGCTCATGGTAGCCAGCATCACCGACAGCATGGCGCCCAGCTCGGGCTCCAGCCCCGGGTTCCGCAGAAACAATCCGACAATTCCGCACATGGCCCGCTCACTCGCCGCGTTCGACTCGATGGCCTGATGCTGCATTGCGGCAGCAATCTTGTCAATCAATGAGAAAGAGTTTTTCTTGACAGGAAAATCAATCCGGCTTGCAATGGCACCGTCAACATGCTCCCAGTGCGAGACCTGACAGGGACGAGCCATGCCACGCGAGCGGACCCGCAAGAATACACCCGACACCACGGACGCCGAGCCGCTGGCCACCGGCTCCGGTGCGCCCGAAGGAGCGCCGACGCGCTCGATCGAGCTGGCCATCGGTGCCGAGGTGCGCGCCCTGCGCAAACAGATGGAACGTACGGTGCAGGAACTGGCGGATGCCAGCGGTCTGTCGATCGGCATGTTGTCGAAGATCGAGAACGGCCAGATTTCACCGTCGCTGGCGACGTTGCAGGCGCTGGCGGGCGCGCTCAACGTGCCGATCAGCCGGCTGTTCAACGAGTTCGAGGAGCGGCGGGACTGTTCCTACGTGCCAGCCGGCACCGGCGTCACCATCGACCGGCGCGGCACCAAGGTCGGCCATCAGTATCAGCTGCTCGGCGCCTCGCTGTCCGGCGAGCTGGCGGTCGAGCCCTACCTCATCACCCTGACCGAGGACGCGGTACCTTATACCAGCTTCCGCCATGAGGGCATGGAGTTCATCCACATGCTGGATGGCGCCATCAGCTACCGCCATGGCGCCAACGTCTATCCGCTGGGGCCAGGCGACTCGCTTCTGTTCGACTCCCAGGCCCAGCACGGCCCGGAGGCGATGACGAAACTGCCGGCGCGCTACCTGTCGATCATTCTCTACAAACGCTGAATCGCGGGAAAAGCCGCAGGAACCACATATGGTCGGCTCGTTTTGATGCCGCTCCCGCGTACAGCGCCATACCGAGCAAAGCAGCACCCGCCAGCACCCCGCTGCTGCCGCCGCAACGTTACCGGATTCGGACTATACAAGGTGTCACCTACAAAATATCAGGACACCAACTCATTGACACCAGAGTGTCATGTACCGTCCATATCACCTCCAGCGAATACTCGCTCACCTCAATTCGCTTGCCACCAAGGTAACTTCCAGTATGCGCACCATGACAGCCACGCTGTTGTCGACACTGTCGCTCCTTGCAATCAGTCATGCGTCTGCGGAAGCCGTGACTTCCGATACCCGCGTCCAGATGGATGATACCCTCATCGTCACTGGCACCAGGCGTTCGGATCGCACAGCCTACAGTTCGGCCGTGCCGATCGATGTGATCGCTCAGGAGACATTGCAGACCAGCGCCTCCGATGAGCTCATGGACAAGCTGGCGCAGTCCATACCGTCTTTCAACGTACAGCGCCTTCCTATGAGCGATGGCCTCGTCTTCGTGCGCCCCGCCACTCTGCGCGGCCTCTCTCCTGACCAAACCCTTCTACTAATCAATGGCAAACGTCGGCATCGCTCCGCTCTGCTGGGATCACGTGGCGCCCAGGGCGCCGACCTCGCCCAACTGCCTTCTCTCGCTATCAAACGGCTTGAGGTACTGCGCGACGGCGCATCGGCCCAGTACGGCTCTGACGCGATTGCCGGCGTGATCAATATCATTCTCGATGACGAGTCGGGTGTGACCGGGTTCGGCCAGCTCTCGCAGTATTACGAAGGTGACGGTTTCAACCGGCAACTGGGGCTCAAGGCCGGGTTACGCTCCGCCCGTGCATTCCTCACGCTGACCGCTGAATATGCCAGAGCCGAACGCACCTCCCGTTCCATGCAGCGCGCTGACGCAATCGCGTTCGAGGCTGCGACAGGAATAGACGTGCGCGACCCCGTACAGGATTGGGGGCAACCAGACCGCGAGACCTTCCGACTGGCTGCAAACGCCGGACTGGACATGAACGAGGCCATCGAAGCCTATATATTCGGCACATTTGGCCAGGCCAATGGCGTGAGTGATTTCAACTGGCGCAATCCGGCCAATACTGCCGGATACACTGAAACTACGGCTTTCCCTGGATGGACACTGTCATATCTGTTTCCTGCGGGCTTTTCACCTCAGTTCGGACAAGATGACGAGGATTACCAGGCCAATGCCGGACTGAAAGGCACCACAGCCGGTAGCCTTGACTGGGACCTCGGCCTCTCGTTCGGACGCAACAAAATCGCATACAAGATGACGGACACCGTCAATACGTCGTTCGGCCCCGAGTCTCCCACCACGTTCAAGCCGGGCTCACTCGTACAGGAAGAGTTCAACCTGAATCTTGATTTTATCTACACCCTAGACATCGGTGTGCCGGCACGTCCGGTCAACATCGCGTTCGGATTCGAACGCCGCGAAGAAACCTACAAAATCCGCGCTGGTGATCGCTATTCATGGGATGTCGGTCCCGGCGCCAGCGTGGGCCTGCCTTCGGGCTCCAATGGTTTCCCGGGCTACAGTCCGCAACAGGCTGGCTCATGGAGCCAGGAGAGCTACGCCGGCTATCTCGATATTGATGCCCAGCTTACTTCAGCATGGTCGCTCAATGTTGCCGTTCGCGCCGAGGACTATGCCGGTTTCGGTTCCACTTTCGACACCAAGATCGCATCCCGGTACGAGATGGTTCGTGGCCTCGCCCTGCGCGCGGCCTACTCCACTGGCTTTCGTGCGCCTACCCCAGGCCAGTCGAACTATACCCGCACCGCCCAGGGACTCGATACCAACACGCTTCAGGTGTACACGACAGGCCTCATCTCACCGAGCAATCCTATCGCCCGGTACTTCGGCGCCGTCGCGCTTGAGCCGGAAGAATCGCGGAACTTGAGCATTGGCTTGGTAGCCCAACCACTACCGCACCTATCGGCGTCGATCGACTATTACCGGATCAACGTCTCCGACCGCTTCGGACAATCGGGAAACTTCACGCTCACGAACGCGCAGCGTGCGGAACTCATGGCTGCCGGGATTTCCGGCGCGGAATCCTACGCCACCATTTCCTACTTCACCAACGCCTTCGACACCCGCACTCAAGGGCTGGACGTGGTGTTAAGCTATCGCGCCAATATCGGCGACAACAGCGCACTGCAATTCACAGGAGCCTACAACTGGAACACCACAAAGGTGATCCGCGCAGACAGCACCATCATCAACGACCTGGCCCGCATCAACATCGAGAGGCGACTACCACGACACAACGCTACCCTTTCGGCCAACTATAGCCATGGCTTGTTCAATCTCGGTGCCCGCATACGTTACTTTGGCGAGTGGACCGATGCACAATCGCAGTCCTCCTCTGACCTAATCCAGACGTTTGGCGCCGAAGTGCTGTTCGATATTTCGGCTAGCTATACGCTACGGGATACGATCAAGATCACGCTGGGTGCGGAAAACCTGTTTGACAGCTACCCGGATAGAGCGCTGTATCAAGCTGTACGCGGCCTCATTTACTCGCGCAATTCCCCATATGACAGCGACGGTGGTCGATATTATCTGCGAGTTTCGTTCAGATACTGACGATTGCCGCGATAGCCTGACCATGACAGCCTCCGGCCATGATAAGATGATTCAGCTGATGGAACCGGAGTCACCTCAGCGGCTAGGCGATATGAGTATCTCAATCACCACATAGTGTGGCCATGCGCGAATAATCGCGAAATCCACATAAAACTGTAACGATACGCTGCTCTTTAGCCCACGGACACCGGGGCTACTGATGACATCACGAAGTTGGGCGCAATGTGCGTCGATTGCGTATTCACGCAGCGATTTTGCACGCGATAACTCGCGCCATCGGGTTTCACAGACGGCTGCCGATCCACCAGTCACTCGAATCCGGACGTGAACGGTCCTTCCGTCGCATCCGGCGGATCCGACCTAGAATGGAAAGCAGGACAATCCCGATGAAGAATATTCTAGCAAGTGCGGTCGCACTTTCCGCATTGGCGTGGGCATCGAGCGCTCATGCCGCCGACGAGGCCGTCGCGGAGGAAGCGGACGCGCGCGATGACAGCACCATCATCGTAACCGCCGCTGGCAAGACCTACGCCGTTACCGAAGTTACGCCGTCGATGATCGAGCGCGTGGCGCCGATTGCCAGCGTCAACACCGCCATAAACGAACTGCCGGGCGTACTGGTAACCGAAGGTGACGCATTCGGCTCATCCGACTGGGTGACCAACATCACCATTCGAGGGTTTTCGACCAGCGATGGCCATATTGGCACAACCATCGACGGGCTGCCGAACGGCGGCTCGGGCTATGGCGGCGGCTCGAAAGCAAATCGCTATCTCGACGTCCAGAACCTGAAAACTGTCTCGGTCTCCCAGGGCACGGCCGACATTTCGTCACGCACCAACGAATCTCTGGGTGGCACCCTGGACTACCAGACCAGCGACCCCGAGAAGGAGCGCCGCTATCGCTTCAGCGCGGCCGCCGGCGATTTTGGCGGTCGCAAGCTTTATGCCCGCGTCGACACAGGCGAGATCCTGTCCGACACTTATGCTTGGATCAGCGTCTCCACATCACGGGTGAAGGATTGGGTTGCCGAGTCCGACACCACCCGCCGCGACCACTTCGCGGGCAAATTTACGAGCGATCTCGGCAATGTCGATCTGACTGGCTACCTATCGTACGACGATGCCAATGAAGGCGAGTATGGCAGCGTCTCGCTGGAAAGCTTCAAGCAGAACCCTGACTTCGACGGACTGACGGCTAACTGGACCGGGATTCCCTACATCGACCAGAGCTTCCGCTCAGGTTCACGCGCGCTGCGCAAGAACTTGTTCGGTTATCTGCGCGCCGCGATCGACCTTGACGAGGTGAAGATCGTCGCCACCGGCTATGGTCACAAGATGAGTGGTCGCGGCGACTGGCTGCCGCCTTATCTGGTCGATGTTACCAACGATGGTGCTGACGCACCCAACAGCGAGTACGACCGGTCCGGCACCGTTTATGGCGCCTCACCGCTCGGCCGGATCTATTACGTGACGCCAACCGGCGCCACCGCAGCACTCATCGAAGGCTGCACCGGCAGCGCCGGTATCCCCGCCGCCTACGACCCGTCCTGCTACGCGTCGGGCAGCACTCCTGTGATGTCCTATCGTCACACCCACTACAAGAACCGTCGCCTCGGCGCTGTGTTGGACGTGAACTGGGAGCGCGATTTTGGCGCATTCGAGAACCTGCTGCGCGGCGGTGTCTGGTACGAAAACGGCAAATCCAACGTGGTGCGCGACTGGCACAAGGTCACGAACGCGCTGTCGAGCTACCAGTTCGATCACGTGCCCTATTATGTGCAGTACGAGAACGATTATAGTGTGAAGGAGTTCGTCTACTACGTCGACAATTCCATCACCTTCAACGACCTGACCATTCGCGGCGGCCTCAAGCAGTACCACCTCGACCAGGATCGTACCCAGATCGTCGGTGGCAATCAGTACACCAGGATGAAGTATCATTCCGATGTCCTGTTCTCTGCTGGCGTCAACTATCGCCCCATGCCGGAACTTGAGTTGTTCGCGGGCTATGCGCAGAACTTCGCCGCGCTCAGCCGGGGCCTGCTGGATGAAGACGAATCCGTCCGCCGCGAAATCAAGCCCGAAACCGCTGACAGCCTGGAGGCCGGTCTCCGCTACACCGGCAGCAGGGTGAGTGGTTCGGTCACCGTCTATGACATCAAGTTCGACAACCGTGTGGTCTTCGTACCGTCCAACTTTGTCACCGGCATCGACTATCTTTCGGAAGTCGATGGCGTCTATCTCAACGTGGGCGGCGTCAAGAGTACGGGCATCGAGGCAGCGCTCGCCTTCAATGTCTCGCGGGAATTGAGCGTTTCGACCTCCTATTCGTATAATCGGGCCAAGTATCTCGGCACGGGCGACGCCGATCGCGACGAGGCACTGGAAATCGTGCCAGGGGCCCAGGTGTTCAACACGCCCAGACATATGTGGGTGGGTGCTGTCGACTACAACGGAGACATCTTCCGCGCAGGCGCGTCCGTCAAGTATGTCAGCAGCCGGTTCATTGACCGTCAGGGCAACGACCCCAGCGGTTCATTCTGGCTGACCAACGCCTATGTCGGTGTCAATGTTGGGGAGATCGCTCCGGCCTTGAAGGGTCTGGATTTCTCGATCACCGCAAATAACCTCACAAACGAACGCTACCTCGCCGGTGCGGACGGTGGCTCGGCGTTCCTGGGAGCGCCACGGACAATCATGGGCGCCGTGACACTCGACTTCTGATAACATGAATGGCGGCGTCGACTGTCATTTGGCCGTCGACGCCGTCTTCTTTTTTTCGCGGTCGATCCCTTAAGTTCACCTGTCCTTTCAGCGATCACCGCGCCCAGGCAACCGGGCATCACGCGCCCAATAGAAAACGCGCGGCTTGCCCCCGACCGCGTCCACAGCGGGTAATTCTCAAGCGCCGTTCCCACGCAACCCATGTCGCGCCAGCGTCGACGGCCGGCACCGTGCCGGGTCGGTCACACCGGGCGGCGCCAGGGCGCGGCCGATCAGCAGCAGCGCCGGGCCATCGCCCAGCGCCGTGCGGGCCGCCAGCGGCAGCAGGTCAAGGCGGGTGTGGAACCGGCGCTCGTCGTCCCGGCTGGCGTTTTCCACCAGCGCCACCGGTGTCTCGCCCGGCAGCCCGGCATTGATGAGCTGGCGTGACACATCGGGCGCGGCGGCCTTGCCCATATAGACCGCCAGAGTCGCGTCGGGATCGGCAAGACTGTGCCAGTCGAGATCGAGCGTCTCGCCCGCTCGGGCGTGCGCCGTCACCAGCACCAGCTTGCGGGCCAGCCCGCGCAGGGTGAGCGAGGCACCCAGACTGGCGGCGGCCGCGCTGGCGGCGGTGATGCCGGGGCAGATCGCCACCATGACGCCGGCATCACGACAGGCTTCCAGTTCCTCGGTGGCCCGACCGAAGATCGCCGGATCGCCACCCTTGAGGCGCACCACCCGCTCCCCGGCCAGGGCGGCCTCGACGATCAGGCGATCGATCGTGGCCTGATCCCGCGAATGGCGCCCGGCGCGCTTGCCGACCGAAATACAGCGCGCCGTGGCGGCCGCCAGCGCCAGCACGCCCGCGCCAACCAGCGCGTCGTGGAAAATCAAGCTGGCGGCGCGGATCAGCCGCTCGGCCTTGCGGGTCAGCAGCTCGGGGTCACCGGGGCCGGCACCCACCAGCCAGACCATGCCCTCGGGAAAATCGGTCATGCCGCGACCTCCTCCCGCGTACTGGTCGGCGCCGCCAGCAGCCGGGCAATCGCCGGACGGCAACTGCCGCAGTTGGTGCCGGCGCCCGTTGCCGCGCCAATGGCCTCGACGGTGGTCGCGCCGGCACCGCACGCCGCCAGGATGTCGCGCTCGCCGATGCCATGACAGACACAGACCATCGGCCCACGCTCCGGCGCCGGCGTGCTCGGCCGGCCAGCGAGCAGTTCGGCCGGCGCCGCGTCCCCCTGCCCCAGCTGCGCGACCGCCCAGTCGCGCGGTGGCAGTTCGCCGGTCCGGGTCACGTAGAGGGCGGCGGCCAGATCGCCCGCCACGTCGCGCACGGCGATGCGACGCATCCCGCGGGCCGGGTCCGCCACCTCCAGGCGTTCCCCCGCCGGCAGCAGGATATCGGCGTCGATCGCCCCCAGCCCCGCCAGTTCGCACAGCCAACCGCCGGTCACGCGCGCCCGCGACCACCACAGCAGCGCCGGCATCGCCGGCATCGCGCGTGTCACCAGGAAGGCGCGCCAGTCCGGCATCAGCGGCTCGACCCGCGCCGGCGTGTTCTTGAAGCCGGGCTGACCCGAGATCGGATCGACGACCGGCCCCGGCAGGCGATTGGCGCGCGCCTCCCCCGCCATGACGTCGGTCCAGTGCATCGGCACGAACAGCTCGCCGCGCCGCTGCCCCTCGCTCAGCGCCACGCGGAACAGGCTGGCGCCATGGGCCGTGGTCACGCGCGCCAGACCGCCCTCGGTCAGTCCTTGCGCCCGGGCATCGCGCGGATGCACCTCCAGCAAGGGGTCGCGCCGGTGCTGACTGAGGGTCGGCGACAGGCCGGTGCGGGTCATGGTATGCCACTGGTCGCGGTAGCGGCCGGTGTTGAGGCGGAAGGGAAAGCGCGGATCGACGGCAGTCACGGCCGGCGGCCGCACCGCCACCAGCCGGGCCTTGCCGGACGGCGTCGGAAAACGCGGCGCCAGTGGATGCGCGCCGCCCCACTGGAACGGCGCCATCGCGTCATAATCGGCGTCGCTGATCGCCGCCTTGTCCGACAGGTCGAGGCGGAAGCCATGGCGGGGCGCCAGCGCCGTCATCGCCGCATAGTCGCGGAACACCGCCGCCGGACCGGGGTAGGCGAAGGCCTCGCCCCAGCCACAGCGGGCGGCCACCGCACAGAGGATATCCCAGTCCGCGCGGGCATCGCCAGGGGGCGTCAACACGGCGCGCTGCCGGCTGATCCGGCGCTCGGAGTTGGTGACCGTGCCATCCTTCTCGCCCCACGCCAGGGCAGGCAGCCGGACATGGGCATGGCGGGCGGTGTCGGTATCGGCGACCACGTCCGAGACGACGACCGTCGGGCAGCGTGCCAGGGCCGCGCGCACGAAACCGGCGTCGGGCATCGACACCGCCGGGTTGGTCGCCATCACCCACAGGAACTTGATGCGCCCGTCATGTACCGCCCTGAACAGGTCGACCGCCTTGAGGCCGGGGCCGGCACACAGGTTGGGCGCGTGCCAGAACGCCGCCACATCAGCGCGTTCGGCATCCGAGAAGCCCAGGTGACAGGCCAGCGTGCTGGCGAGCCCGCCAACCTCGCGACCGCCCATGGCATTGGGCTGACCGGTGATGGAGAAAGGCCCCGCGCCCGCCCGGTTGATCCGCCCGGTGGCCAGGTGCAGGTTGATGATGGCATTGCCCTTGTCGACACCACAGACGGACTGGTTGGCGCCTTGCGAAAACAGCGTCACCATGCGGGGGTGGCGCGCTACCAGATCGGCCAATACCGCAAAGGTCTCGGCGGGGACGCCGGGATCGCCGGCCAGGCCCTTCCAGAAATCGTCAGGCACCTCGACATGACGGGCGAGATACGCCTCGTCCACCAGCCCGCGTGTCCGCATCGTGGCGAGCAGCGCGTTGAACAGGGCTATGTCGCCATCGGGCGCGACCGCCACATGCAGGTCGGCCTGCGCCGCCGTCTCGGTACGGCGCGGATCGATCACCACCAGCTTCGTGCCACGTTCGGCGCGCGCCGCCTCGATACGCTGCCAGATCACCGGGTGACACCAGGCGGTGTTGGAGCCCACCAGCAGAATGAGATCGGCGGTGTCGAGGTCGTCATAACCGCAGGGCACCACATCCTCGCCGAAGGCGCGATTGTGCGCAGCCACCGCGCTTGCCATGCACAGACGGCTGTTGGTGTCGATATTGCCGCTGCCGATGAAGCCCTTCATCAGCTTGTTGGCGACATAATAATCCTCGGTCAGCAGTTGCCCCGACACGTAGAAGGCAACACTGTCCGGACCGTGGGTCGCGATGCAGTCGCGCAGGCGCGTGGCGACAAGATCGAGCGCCTCGTTCCAGCCCGTCGGGCGGTCGCCGATCATCGGCGTGAGCAGTCGGCCCTCAAGGCCGACCGTCTCGCCCAGATGGGTGCCCTTGGAGCACAGCCGCCCGCGGTTGGCCGGATGCCGCGGGTCGCCCGCGATCGTCACCGCGCGCGCGCCGGTCGCCGTGGCGACAATGCCGCAGCCGACGCCGCAATAGGCGCAGGTGGTGCGGATCGCGCCCGTCATCAGGCGACCTGCCGGCCGACGACGGCCTCACGCAGCAGATAAATGCGACCGGCATCCACTTTCAGCGGAATGGTCGGCACACATCCCTTGTCGTCCCCCAGCGCCTCGCCGGTCTTCAGCGAGATGTTCCAGTTGTGCAGCGGACAGGTGACGACACTGCCATGGACAATACCCTGACTGAGTGGCCCCTGCTTGTGCGGACACTTGTTGACCAGCGCATAAAAGCGGTTGTCGAGGGTATGGAAGATCGCGATCTCCTCACCGCCCCGCACCGGCAGGGTCCGGGCATCGCCAGGCGCGATCTGACCGACCGGACCGACATCGAGCCATTCACCAATCATCGGGCGACCTCCAGGGCAAGCGGGCGCACCTCGGCCAGGTGCTGATGCAGCGCCGCGTCCTCGCCGGCGGCGCGCCTGGCCCACGGATCCTCCTGCATGAACTGTTGCGAATAATGAAAGCGCGCCGCCAGGCTGGGCACGGCGTCGGGATCACTGAACAACGCCGATTTCACGTAATCCAGCCCGACCCGCTCGATCCACGGCGCCGTCCGTTCCAGATACCAGGCATCCTCGCGATAAAGCTGGATGAAGGCGGCGCACACATCGAGCGCTTCCTGTTCCGTCGCCACCTTGCACAGCAGGTCGGTGGCGCGCACCTTGATGCCGCCATTGCCACCGACATGCAGCTCGTAGCCGGAGTCGACACAAACGACGCCGAAATCCTTGATCGTCGCTTCCGCACAGTTGCGCGGACACCCGGAGACGGCGATCTTGAACTTGTGGGGCATCCACGAGCCCCAGGTCATGCGTTCGATGGTGACGCCCAACCCGGTGGAATCCTGGGTGCCGAAGCGGCACCATTCGGAACCGACGCAGGTCTTCACCGTGCGCAACGCCTTGCCATAGGCGTGACCGGAAACCATGCCGGCGGCATTGAGATCACCCCAGATCGCCGGCAGATCCTCCTTCCTGATGCCGAACAGATCAATACGCTGGCCACCGGTCACCTTCACCGTGCGGGCACCGTATTTCTCGGCGGCATCGGCGATGGCGCGCAGCTCGGCGGGCGTGGTCAGGCCGCCCCACATGCGCGGCACCACCGAATAGGTTCCGTCCTTCTGGATGTTGGCGTGCAGGCGTTCGTTGACGAAGCGGCTCTGCTGGTCATCGACATACTCTCCCGGCCAGGCGCACAGCAGGTAATAGTTGAGCGCCGGCCGACAGGTCGCGCAGCCGTCGGGCGTGCTCCAGTGCAGTTCCTGCATCACCTGCGGGATGGCCTTGAGCTGCTTTCCGAGGATCAGCCGCCGTACATCGCCATGGGTGAAACTGGTGCATTTGCACAGCGTGCGCGGGCCGGCCTCCACCGCGCTCCCCAGCGTCAACGCCAGCAGGCTTTCCACCAGACCGGTGCAGGAACCGCAGCTGGCGGATGCCTTGCACTGCGAGCGCACGGCATCGAGGGCATGGGCACCGGCCTGGATGGTGGCGACGATCCGCCCCTTGGTGACGCCGTTGCAGCCACAGATTTCCGCATCATCGGACAGGGCGGCAACGGCGGCATTAGGGTGGCTGAGCGCACCCCCGGACGCGAAGGCCTGACCGAAAATCAGCGCCTCCCGGATCGCGGCGATATCCTCGCCCTTCTTCAGCAAATCGAAATACCAGCCGCCGTCGGCGGTATCGCCATAGAGCACCGCGCCGATCAGCCGGTTTTCCCTGACGACAACCCGTTTGTAGATGCCGCGGGCGGCGTCGCGCATCACGATGTCCTCGACGCCGTCGCCACCGGAAAAATCTCCGGCAGAGAACAGGTCGATCCCCGAGACCTTGAGCTTGGTGGAGGTAACAGAGCCCTCATAGCCTCCGCCCGGCGCGTCCGTCGCCGCTTCGGCGAGCGCGCGGCACATCTCCCACAGCGGCGCCACCAGGCCATAACAGATGCCGCGATGCTGCACGCACTCGCCCACCGCCATGATGGCGGGATCGGAGGTGACCATGTGATCGTCGACGACAATGCCGCGCTCGACATCCAGCCCGGCGGTGCGGGCGAGCCCGGTCGCGGGGCGGATGCCCGCCGCCATGACCACGATATCGGCCGGAAATTCACGGCCATCCTTCAGCCGCACCCCGGCAACCGCGCCATCGCGCCCGAGTATTTCCGCCGTGTCACCGCCGGTGACGATGGTCTGGCCGCGCCGCTCCAGTTCCGCCTTCAGCAGATAACCCGCCGCCTCGTCGAGCTGACGCTCCATCAGTGTCGGCATCAGATGCACGACCGTCACCCGCATGCCGCGCAGCGACAGGCCGTGGGCCGCCTCCAGCCCGAGCAGGCCGCCGCCGATCACCACCGCTGAACCGCCCTTGCCTGCCGCGGCAAGCATCTTCTCGACATCATCGAGATCGCGGAACGTGACCACGCCCGCCAGATCCTTGCCGGGCACCGGAATAATGAAGGGCTCCGAGCCGGTGGCGATCAGCAGCCGGTCGTAAGGCTCGATCCGGCCGGCGCGTGTCGTCACCGTGCGCGTCGCCCGGTCGATCGCCATCACCGGATCGCCCGCCACCAGCGTGATGGCGTTGTCGGCATACCAGTCCGCGCCATTGATGACGATATCATCGAACTGCTTTTCGCCGGCCAGCACCGGCGAGAGCATGATGCGGTTGTAATTGACGCGCGGTTCGGCACCGAAAATCGTGATGGCGTAGCGGCTGCAATCGCGGGCGAGGATTTCCTCGACGGCCCGACAGCCGGCCATGCCGTTGCCAATCACCACCAGGCGTTCCCGCACACCGCCAGCGCCTTTCCCGTCTCTTCCCGTTGTGTCGAAAGTCATCGGCGCGTTCACGATCCCGATCTCCCTGCCCCTGTCTCACCGCCGACGCGCGAACGCAAAAAAGCCGCCACGAACCAGCCCCGAAGGGTGGTACGGGCGGCGCCTTTGCCACACGTCTGTCAATTGTCCGGCGGTTGCGCTGAGTCGCCCTCCTGTGGGCGGCGCTGGTTCCGCGTCTGTTCAAGACTAGGTGATTCGCCGTCCCGGACGCAAGCGAATTTTGCAGTGCAGCATCCGGGACGGCACACGCCGATCAGTAGGCGATCTCCGCCTGCAGCCAGAATTTCCGGGTGTCGGCGAAACCGGCGGCATGCGCATCGAACTCGGCGAATTTGGCCACCACCGCGACGCGACCGCGCTTGAACCCCAGGCTCGCGTCCCATTCATCGCCATAGCGCGAACCGCCGGCATCGCTGTCGAAGCGATGCCAGGTGACGCTCGCGTTGAGCCCCGGCAGCGCCTTGACCCGCGTGAACTTGTAGCTGGCGCCCAGATACCAGTCCTCCAGGCCGGTGGCTGGCGTGGTCAGGAACGGATCAGCCCAGCCGTTGAACTTGTGCAGCGTCGCCATCGGTGTCTGAAAGGCACGCAGGGCGCCGCTGCTGGCGGCATCACTCCCCAGCTTCTCGTAACCGGCGGTCAGGCCCAGCGCCCCGTGCGTGAGGCCCAGCTCGGCCGCCAGATAGTCCACCGCGTAATCCTGCGGATTATCCTGCCAGTCCGCCTGGCGGGCGTAGCTGGCGGCGACGTTGAGCTTCACGCCGGGCGACAACGGCCAGGCGCCGGTGATCCGGATGCCGTAGGTCTGGGTGTCCGCGTTGCTCATCGCCAGCGCCCCACCCTGCTCGTTCAGGTCATAGTCGAGCAGATATGCAAAGGCCTTGATCTGCACCGATCCCAGTTTCGCACCGGCACCGAGAAACACGAAATCGCCATCGTAAGCGGTGCGCGACCCGCCATCGATGCCGAAGATCGTACGTTGGGCGATGGCATAGGTCGCATCCAGCGCCACCGGCCCCAGCGTCGCCTCGCCCCGCACGGCATCGAACGTCTGTTCATTCTGTCGCCAGCCAACACTGCCGACAAAGCGCTGATCGTCGATGTTCAGGCGCTGGCGACCGACGGTGAGCGCGCCCGCGCGCGCCTTGTATTGCAGCTGCAACCGGTTGAGCTCGATATTCGCCGGATCGGCGACCACGGAATATCGCGGCCGACGCTGACTGTCGGCGATGGCGAACGGAAAGGCGTTATAGTCATTGATCACGGCCAATGTGCCTTCACTCTCGGCCAGCAATGACAGGCCGGACGCATGCTTCACCTCCAGCCCCGCCCGCACCCGCACCGTCAGCGCGTCCGCTTCCGTCGTGGGTTGATCGACATGCTCATGGCGCAGTCGTGCATCAAGGATCGGATCAAGGGTCAGGCCCCCGCCAACCTTCACCGGATCCCCCGGCGCGGCATGCGCCGGGTAAGCGAGAGCGACCGGCGACGCCAGCAGCGCCGCCGTGATGATATGCACTTTCATGTTTTCCCTCCTGTCCCGTGCCGGAACAGACATCCCCCAATATTGCGATTATGCCGCCTCTGCGTGCGGTCCGTGGTCGTGTTCGGCCAGGAAAAGCAGCACTTCCTGACGATAGTCGTAAAAGGCCGGATGCTTGAGCAGCGCCTTGCGGTCACGCGGACGCGGCAGGTCGACCTTGAGTATCTTGCCGATGGTGGCGTTCGGCCCGTTGGTCATCATCACCACGCGATCGGCGAGCAGGATCGCCTCGTCGACATCGTGGGTGACCATGATCGCCGTCACCTTGGTGCGGTTCCATACCTCCACCAGCACGTCCTGCAGATCCCATCGGGTCAGGCTGTCGAGCATGCCAAAAGGTTCATCCAGCAACAGCAGGCGCGGACTGAGGGCGAAGGCACGGGCGATGCCGACCCGCTGGCGCATGCCGTTCGACATCTCGGCCGCCACCTTGTCCCGGGCGTCGGCCAACCCCACCCGGTCGAGATAATAGTCGACGATCTCGCGTCGCTCCGCCCGCGAGGCGTGCGGATAAACCCGCTCGACGCCCAGCGCGACATTCTGCCGGGCGGTGAGCCAGGGCATCAGGCTGGGCGCCTGGAATACCACCGCCTTGTCCGGCCCCGCGACGTCGATCTCGCGGTAATCAAGCACGATGCCGCCCTTGCTGATCGGGTTGAGGCCCGCGGCCATCGTCAGCACGGTGGACTTGCCGCAGCCCGAATGGCCGATCAGCGAGACGAACTCGCCCTTGTCCATCAGCAGGTTGAAATCCTGGACAACGGTCAGCGGCCCCTTGGGTGTCGGATACACCTTGTGGAGACTGTAGAATTCCATGTAGCGGCGCTCGATGCCGCCGCGCGCGGCGTCGAGATAGGCCTTCGGCGGTGGCGCGAGATCGAGCGGCGTCATCGTCGGCAGACTCCCTGCCTCGGCCACCACATCCGCCTTGCCGCCCGCCAGCGCGCCAAGATAATCGACGATCTGCGTGCGCAGGGCCTGGAAGGCCGGACTGTCGTTCATCGCCTCGCGGTCGCGGGGGCGCGGCAGCGTGACCGGGAAGATCCGCCCGATCCGTGCCGCCGGTGCCGGGGTCAGCACGGCGACACGATCCGCCAGCAGCAGCGCCTCGTCGACATCGTTGGTGACCAGAATGATGGTGCGCTTTTCTTCCGCGCGAATGCGATCGATCTCGTCCTGCAGCTTGGCGCGGGTCAGCGCGTCGAGCGCCGAGAGGGGTTCGTCCAGCAGCAGGATTTCCGGCTCCATCGCCAGGGCACGCGCCACCGCCACCCGCTGACGCATGCCGCCGGACAGCTGGGCGGGCCTGCGATCCATCGCATGGCCCAGACCGACCAGTTCCACCTTCTGCCGCACCAGCGCGCGGCGGGCCTCGGCAGTGCGATCCTTGTGTACCGCATCAACCGCCAGCGCGACATTCTGCGCCACCGTCAGCCACGGCAACAGCGAGTACGACTGGAACACCAGGCCGCGATTGCGATCAGGGCCATCGATCGGCTTGCCACGCAGCAGCAGCTCGCCGGCGTCGGGCTCGATCAGTCCGGCGATGGCCGAAATCAGCGTGGTCTTGCCGGCGCCGGAAAAACCCAGCACCGCGATGAATTCGCTTTCGATAACGTCGAGATCGATACCGCCCAGCACGTCGGTCACGGCACCGGTCTTGCTGGTGTAACGCTTGCGCACGTTACGCAGGGAAAGGATCGGATCAGTCATGAGCGTCTCCCGTCCGGCCAGGTTCAGAAGGTGCGGTTGCGACTGACAACGGCCTGGAGCGCCATCATCACCCGGTCGAGCAGGAAGCCGATGAGGCCGATCACCACCACCGCGACCATGATGCGCGCCAGCGATTTTTCGCTGCCGTTCTGGAACTCGTCCCACACGAACTTGCCGAGCCCGGGGTTCTGGGCCAGCATTTCCGCCGCGATCAGCACCATCCAGCCGGTGCCCAGCGACAAACGCATCCCGGTGAAGATGTAGGGCAGTGCCGACGGCAACACGAGGCGGGTCAGGCGCGCCAGCCAGCCCAGCTTGAGCACACGCCCGACATTGATCAGATCCTTGTCGATCGAGGCGGTGCCGATGGCGGTGTTGATGAGTGTGGGCCACAGCGAGCACAGCATCACCACGACGGCGGAAATGACGAAGCTCTTGGCCAGCGCCGGATCGTCGCTGGTCATCGAGGCCGCCACCACCATGGTCACGATGGGCAGCCAGGCCAGCGGACTGACCGGGCGCATGATCTGCACCAGCGGGTTGATGGCCGCGTTGAAACGCTGGGACATGCCGGCGACCAACCCCAGTGGCACCGCCACCAGCGTCGCCAGCACAAAGCCCAGCGCCACGGTTTTCAGCGAGGTCACGATCTGGTCGATGAACGTCGGCGGCCCCGACCACATCTGTCCCGCCGCCGCGGTCTGCGCGGCCATTTCACGGGCGGCGGCGAACTCCACCAGCAGATCACCGAAGGCGTGCAACACCTCGCCTGGCCCTGGCAACGCGCCGAGCGATGTCCGGACCAGCGGCGCCAACATTCCCCACAGCAGCAGAAAGCCACCAATGCCCGCCAGGGGCGGCCAGAGCGCCTCGACCACATGCCGCGCGGATGGCAGTTTCAGGGCCGGCAGCTTCAGGGCGGGCAGCGACAGCCCCCCCGGCAGGCCCCGCGCCCCCACCGGCGGGGCATCCCCCGTCGCCGGACCCGCGCGCTCGCCGGTGGTTCCGGCTGCATCCTTGTCCATCTCGAAAGCGTTCTTGCGCAAGACGACAGCAGTCATAGGTCAGTCCTCATCCATCCGACGTGTCAACGTACCCCGGCGGGGGAAACGCGCTGGCCCTGCTTGAGGCCGATGCTGAACTTGGCGAGATAGGCGTTGGGCTGCCGGCCGTCGTAGGTGATACCGTCAATGAAACCGGACTGCTCCGGCTTGAAGCCGTCGGTATCCGGCACGGCCGTCGCCGGGATCACGCCCTGGTCGACCAGCCCCTTGGCGGCGACCCGATAGAGATCGGGCCGGTAGACCGCCTTGGCGGTGTCGACATACCACTGATCGGGCTTGTCCTCGGCGATCTGTCCCCAGCGCCGCATCTGGGTGAGATACCAGATGGCATCGGAATAGAAGGGATAGCCGGCGAACTTGTCAAAGAAGATATTGAAGCCCGGTGCCGGGCGCGTGTCGCCGGGCGCGAAGGTGAACTTGCCGGTCATCGAGGCGGCGATCACCGCCTCGTCGGCGCCGACGTAACTGGGCCGGGCCAGAATTTTGACGGCCTCCGCCCTGTTCTTGCCGCCATCGGCGTCAAGCCATTGCTGGGCCTTGATGATCGCGCGCAACAGCGCGGCCGTGGTCTGGGGGTATTTGTCGGCGAAATCCTTGCGCAGGCCGAACACCTTTTCCGGGTTGTCATGCCAGATCTGGTCGTCGGTGATGACCGGCACGCCGATCTGCTTTTTCACCGCGGCCTGGTTCCACGGCTCGCCAACGCAGTAACCATCAATGGTGCCCGCCTCCATCGTCGCCGGCATTTGCGGCGGCGGGGTCACGGAAATCTGCACATCGGCGCCAATGGTGCCGGCAACGTCGCCGGGCAGGTAATAGCCGGGGTTGAGACCACCGGCGGCAAGCCAGTAGCGCAATTCATAATTGTGCGTGCTGACCGGGAACACCATGCCCATCTTGAACGGCTTGCCCTGCGCCTTGCCGGCCGCGACGACGGGTTTCAGCACAGACGCGGAAATGGGATGGACCGGCTTGCCATCGGCACCCTGCTTCAGCGATGGCGCGATCTGGCGCCATACCTTGTTCGACAGGGTGACCGCGTTGCCGTTGAGGTCGAGGCTGAGTGGCGCGATGAGATCGGCCTTGGTGCCGTAGCCGATGGTGGCGGCGATCGGCTGCCCCGCCAGCATGTGCGCGCCATCGAGCTGGCCGCCGACGACACCATCCAGCAGCACCTTCCAGTTCGCTTGCGGTTCAAGGGAAACGTTGAGGCCCTCCTCGGCGAAGAAGCCCTTTTCCCTGGCGATGGCGAGCGGCGCCATGTCGGTGAGCTTGATGAAGCCGAGCTTGAGATTGGGCTTCTCGACGCCCTGCCGGGACATCGCCCCCGCGGGTGCGTCCGCGCCCTGCGGCGCCGGGGCCTCCGGGCCGCACCCGGCCAGCGCCACGCCGAGCAGCAGCGCCGCGGTGAACCCCCGCCTGTTGAACCGAACGCTGTTTTCCCCGTTCATCGCGCACATTCCCCCGTTCAGGCGCGAACAACAAAAAAGCCGCCTCGACTTAGCTCACTGAAGAGCCAGATCGGGCGGCGACGTTGCCACGCAATGTTCCGTTTCCGCAGGAGGATGAACCTCCGCCCCACCTTGGGCAGCATCGTCCTGCGCCCTTAATGGGTAAGCGATTCGCCTATCCGCCGTAAAGCCTCTTCTCGCATTGCAGCAAAAATTTTCATTCAGGGCAGGCGGGCGAGGTAGCCGGCAAGGTCGGCCGGATCAAATGCCCGGTCGTCAAAAAATTGATTACTTTCCAGCGTGATGGAGCCCTGCTGGGTCCCCACGATGGTGGTGCCTTTCAGGCTGCCCTCGACCTTCGAACTGGCGCCCGGCAGCGGCTCGCCCGTCCCCAATAGTGCGCTGCGGTAAACATCGGGACGGAACACGCGGGCAGCGCGGATGGCGTCACCGGGATCAAAGCCACGCCCTTCCCACCGCACCATCTGGGTGTAGAGCCACTCGGCCTGGCTGACCCAGGGGAAGTTGGCGGCCTCGCGATGCTGGAACATGAAGTCGGGGAAGTGAACCAGCTCACCACCACGCGCCAGCAGCAGGCGGTCCGAGATCGCCCGCCGGATCAGCACCGCGTCACCATCGAGATACTCGGGACGCGCCAGGATCGCCGCATTGACATCCCAGTTCGCCGGGTCGACGAAGTGGGCGCCCGCCCGACGCAAGGCGCGCACCAGGGCCTCCACATCAGCACGTCGTTCCTCCAGCCTGGCTTCACGCAGCGCCAGCACCTTTTCCACTCCGCGGCGCCAGATCTGCGCGGTGACGAGCACGATCTCGCCGGCGCCGCGCTCCACCGCCACGCTGTTCCACGGCTCCCCGACACAGATGCCATCGACCTCGCCAGCCTCCAGCGCGTCCGCACAGAAGGGCGGCGGCACGGTGACGATCTCCACCTCCTCGTCCGGCCGCACGCCACACGCGGCCAGCCAGTAGCGCAGCATGTAGTTATGACTGGAATGACGGTGGACGACCCCGAAGCGCAGTCGCTTGCCGGCCGCCTTGCGGGCCTGCGCCACCACGGCCAGCGCCGCACCGACACGCGCCGGATCGCCCAGTTGCCCCGGCGTGCCCACCTGACGGGCCAGTTCGGGACGCAGGGTGACGGCATTGCCGTTCAGACCCAGCACGAACGGCACGGACAGTGGCTGGGCGGGCCGGTCGCGGCCCAGGGTGGTGGCGATGGCCAGCGGCGCCACCAGGTGCGCGGCATCACTGTGGCCGTAGAGCAGGCGGTCAAGCACCGTCGCCCAGCTGATGTCCCTCACCAGCCGCAACGACAGGCCTTCCGCCTCGGCAAAGCCATGCTCGCGGGCGAGAATCGGCAAACAGGCATCCACCAGAGGCAGGAAGCCGACAACGAATTCGTTGGGCATCAGCGTCCTCCCATCAGTGTGTGCGCGGTGACAACCGCCTCGGCGATATCGGCGATGCGCTTGCCCTGGTTCATGGCCGTGCGCCGGAGTTCCGCGTAAGCCTGCGCTTCCGGCAATCCCCGGCTGTCCATCAGGATACGCTTGGCTGTGTCAATGGTCTCACGCTCGGCAAGCTTGCCCTTGGCCTCGGCAAGGTCGGCTTGCAGGCGGGCGAAGGCGTTGAAGCGACGCACCGCCAGATCAAGCAGCGGGCGGATGCGGTGCGCCGCCATGCCGTCAACGACATAGGCGGAGACGCCCGCCTCCACCGAGGCCGCGATCGAGTCCGCGTCGCTCTCGTCGACGAACATGGCGATGGGTCGCGCCAGCGCACGACTGACGGCGAAATATTCCTCCAGCACATCGCGTGACGGATTGCCGAGGTCCATGAGCACGATGTCGGGCGCGATCTCGCCAATGCGCGCGACCAGGCCGCGCCTATCCGTGACGACGAAGATCTCGCAATCATCAAGCGCGGCCAGACCCTCGTGGATCACGGCGGCGCGCATGGCGCTTTCGTCGACTATGGCAATGCGCATGACTTATTGTGCGGTGCAAAAAGGACGGTTGGCAACAGCCTTGTTGCCCGAATGGCATTTTCCCCTTCCCGCCCGATCTCGTCCACCGCCCCAGCGGCACCAGACAAGCCGGGGCACGCCGCCATTGAGCGGCAGGAGCATCAATGCAATATGCTTGACGAAGCCTCTTATTATACTACGTTCACCAACATAAACATGATAACCGCCAAATTAATTCGGCGGGCAAACGATAAGACAAGCAAAATATTGTTTGGGGGGATTACTTCATGCGCAACATTCACCTGTACTCCGTCCTGCCCATTGGCCTGCTCATGACATCTCCCGTGCTGGCACAGGACAGCACGGGAGTCGCGAGCTCCACCGGTGTCGTCATTGACGAAATTCTCGTGACCGCTCGCCGCACTGAAGAAAAGCTTCAGCAGGTGCCGATCGCCATCACGGCGTTCAATCAGGACGCACTCAACGAGCGCAGCATCACCTCATCCTACGACCTTGCGCGCTCCGTTCCGGGCCTTGTGGTCAATGCTGGCTCCGGCAATGCCTCTCTTCCTGACTTCTCGATCCGCGGACGTGGCCAGTTCTTCGGCGCAGCGTCAGGTTCCGTCGAGACATATTTCGCGGACGTTCCGCTCTCCCCGCCATTCCAGATTCCGACCCTGCCGCCGCAGTACTTCGACCTTGCATCGGTACAGGTGCTGAAAGGTCCGCAAGGAACCCTCTTCGGCCGCAACACCACGGGCGGTGCCGTGCTCTTTGTACCGGCCCCGCCAACCGACAAGCTCGAAGGCTACGCCCGCGGCCAGTTGGGTGATTATCAGAATCGCCAGTTCGAGGCCGCACTGAACCTGCCGCTCAGCGAGAAGGTCGCATTGCGACTGGCCGGCTTCTACTGGCACCGGGAAGGCTACACCAAGACGCTGGGCGGCGAGCTCGACCTGACGACCTTCACGCCGCTCCCCGTGCAGGACTACAACAACCAGGATGTGATCGAGCTCCGCGGCACCCTGCGGGTGGACCTGTCCGACACGCTTACCAACAGCACGATCGTCACCTGGCACGGCGACAAGAATCGCTCTTCCTCCAAGGTAATCAAAGGTCGATCGGGAACAGCGTTCGGTGCCGGCGTTACGCCTTCCATTATTGATGACGCCCAACGCTCAACTCTCGACACCAACCTGGATCGGGACCGGTCCTCGACGTTCGCCATCATCAATACGACGACCTGGGATATCTCGGAGAATCTGCGGGTCAAGAATATCCTGAGCTACATTTCGGCCCGTGGTTATGGCAACAATCCATCGGACGTAGACGGCGCGGCGATTCCGGGCATCAATCTGGTCAGGCCCCTGCGCCAGCTCAAGAACCGCCAGCTCGTTAACGAACTCCAGCTGCAGGGCACATCGGCCGGCGGCAAGCTGGACTGGATCATCGGCGGCATGCATGACCAGACACGGCAGCCCGGCGGTGACAGCACGATGAACATCGTCACCAATACCTTCAGTTTCTCAGAGGCCGGACCGGACTACGACATCCAGTTCCGCCAATCCCGCTTCACGACACAGTCGCTGTTCGCGTCGCTGACGTATCATGTCACCGATAAACTGACGCTGACGGGCGCGGCGCGGCGGACGTGGGACGACATCTACGACCGGTCTGTGCAGGTAAACAACAACACCTCCAATCTCTCGGAGATTCCCGATCCCGACACGCTGCCAGCCAGCGTCGCGTATCTGGATCTTGTCGGCCAGCGGAAATTCCGTGGTTGGTCATACAATGTCGGCGCCGACTACAAGCTCAACGACGACGTCATGCTCTATGCCGGTTACAAGCGCGGCTACAAGCGCGGCGGCTTCAATGGCCGGGGTGCCGACCTGGCGAATTTCGGCCCCGAGACCGTGGATAATTTCTACGCCGGCGCGAAAACGAATTTCCAGCTCGCGGGCCAGCGCGGCACTTTCAACATCGAAGGTTTCTGGGACATCTATCACGGCGCCCAGCGCAGCTATCTCGACCTGTCGGGCGGCGCACTCGTCACCACCATTCAGAATGTGCCCAAAAGCCGGTATCGCGGTTTCGACACCGACCTCGCCTTCGCGCCCACCGACTGGCTGTCGATCTCGGCAAACTACACCTTTGTGGATGCCCGTCATCTGAAATACCCGGATGAGACGGTGGCAACGGCACTGTCACTGCTTCCCGAGGCGTTCCGACCGATCTTCCTGCAAAGCCATCCGATCTCGAACAACGCGCTGGCGGTCAACCCGCCGGGCGCCAACTCCAAGCACAAGGTGAACTTCCAGGCACGCCTTCACAAGGAACTTGAGACCGGCGTCGAACTGGCCCTCATTCCCAGCCTGAGCTACCAAAGCAAGCTCTATTTGGGGGACGCCACGGCACGGGTGCCGGCCATTCAGGAAGTCTTGTTCAATGGCGGCGCGCCTATCGACTCCGCAGCCGACGGCGCGAGCCAGATTCCCGGCTATACGCTGATCAATCTGCGCGCCGAGGCCAACAATCTTTTTGGCCGCGACATGGATCTGGCGGTCGGGGCCACCAACCTGACGAACAAGGACTATATTCTCGGCGGTGGCGGCATCTGGGCCTATGGCGTCGATGCAGTGGTCTACGGACCGCCACGCATGTTCTACATCGAGGCACGCTTCCGATTCTGAGTCGACCGTGCAACGGAACAACCAAGCGACATGGCTGACAGACCGTGGCAAGGAGCCGATGTCAACACTGACATACACGATAGTGGCGGACGGGCTCGCCTTTCCGGAAGGCCCCGTGGTCATGGAGGACGGTTCGGTGATTGTCGTCGAACTGGCCGCCGGGCGGATTACACGATGCTGGAACGGCGGGAAGGAGGCGATCGCCGAGGTCGGAGGCGGTCCGAACGGCGCGGCGATCGGTCCGGACGGCGCCCTGTACGTCTGCAACAGTGGCGGGATCGACCTCATGCGCCTGCAAAACGCGACCGGTCCCGGCAGTGAGGGCCGGATCGAGCGCGTCGATCTTCATACCGGCAAGGTGGAGCGCCTCTACGAGGCGACACCGGCCGCGCCCCTGTCCGCCCCCAATGACCTGGTGTTCGACGATGCCGGCCAGCTCTGGTTCACGGATCTGGGCAAGCACCATGACGGCGTGCATGAACAGAGCGCGCTCTATCGCTGCGCGCCCGATGGATCGGCGCTGCATCAGGTCCATCTCGCGCGATCCTACAACGGCGTGGGGCTATCACCCGATGGAAGCACCCTCTACATCGCCGACACGCACGAAGCGGCCCTGTATCGCACGACCGTCGCCGCACCGGAAACGCGGGAACTGGTGGCCAGACTGGACGGCGGGGTCGAACTGGACAGCCTTGCCGTCACAGCCGCCGGAAACATCTGTGTCGCGCGCATCCGGCGCGGCGGCATCGTGACCTTCGCCCCTGATGGCCGCCATGCAGCCTGTGAATTTCCCGACCCCTACACCACCAATATCGCCTTCGGCGGCGAGGATATGCGAACCGCCTGGATCACGTTGTCGGCAACCGGCATGCTCGTGCGCACCACTTGGCCGGAGCCCGGACTGCGTCTTCGTTTCACGGCCTGACCACCGCTACGGGCCTCGATAATCATCCTGACACCGTCACACCCGACAGCATGGCAAAGGCGCCAATGGTCAAAGCGCCGCCAGCCCGTCCCACACCAGCTTGGCGCCCAGCAGCAGCAGCAGGCCGTTGGTCAGCGTCAGGAAGCGCTCGTGCGGCACCCGGCGCACCAGCCAGACGCCGGCGAAGGTCGACGCGATCGCCACCGGCAGCAGCGCGGCGGCAAGGATCATGGTGTCGCGGCCGAACTGGCCGAGCGCGGCATAGGGCACCACCTTCATCCAGTTGAGCGCCGCGAAGTACAGCGCGTTGGTGCCGACGAAAATGTCCCGCTCTAGCCGTTGCGGCAGCAGGTAGATGTGCAGCGGCGGCCCGCCGGCATGGACCACGGTGCTGGTGAACCCCGAGCCGGTGCCGCACAGCAGCCCCAGCGGCCAGCTCGCCCGCCGCGCCACCAGCCGATGGCCGAGCGCCTGGCGGATCAGCTGGTTGGCGGCGAACAGCACCGAAATGCCGCCCACCGCCGCCAGCACCGCCGCCTCGCTGACACGCGACGCGAACAGATAACCCAGCAGCACGCCGACCGCGCCGGCCGGCAGCAGGATGGCGAGATTGCGCTTGTCCCAACTGCGGCGATAGACCCACACGCTCACCGCATCCTGCACGATCAGCAGCGGCAGCAGCAGCGCCGCCGCCTGCACCGGCGGCAGCACCAGCGCCAGCAGCGGCGTGCTGAGGATGCCGACGCCGGAGAAGCCGCCCTTGGCCAGGCCGACGATGATCACCGCCGGCACGGCGACGGCATAGAAGGCGGGATCGGAAAGAAGCGCGGGCAGCACGGCAACAGACCTGAGAGCAAGACACCAAGGCAATACCGCCTGCCTATCGCCTGTTCGCCCGCGAGGGAAGCGATCCTGCCAGCATAACCACCATTACGCCGGTTGCGGGAGCGACGGCACACCGCCCGGCCTGTCACTTGTGGCTGCTGGCCGTCGGTCGGCGGTGGCGCCAGTGTGGCCCTCACGACCGCCGCAGGAGACCTCATGATGCCCGCACGCCCCAATCCCTGGCCGATCGCGCTGGCCTCCGGCGTGCTGCCGGAGTTCAGCCCGGTCGCCACCGTCGAGGCGGCGGCCGCCGCCGGCTTCGATGGCGTCGGCCTGTGGTTCGAGGCCGCCGACTGGACCGCCGCCACCACCCGGGCGGTACGCGCGGCGCTGGCGGCCACCGGCATGCCGGCGCTGGACATCGAGGTGGTGTGGCTGAAACCCGGCGCCGACGACCCCGAGCATTTCCGCCTGCTCGACGTCGGCGCCGAACTGGGCGCGCGCAACGTGCTGACAGTGAGTTCCGACCCCGACCGCGGCGCCACCGTCGCCAAGTTCGCCCGGCTGTGCGAGCACGCCGCGCCGCTGGGCCTGCGGGTGTCGCTGGAGTTCATGATGTTCACCGAGGTCCGGACGATCGACGACGCGCTCGACGTGCTGGCCCGAGCCGCCCAGCCCAACGCCGGGCTGCTGCTCGACCCCATCCACCTGTCGCGCTCGGGCGGCACGCCGGCCGACATCGCCCGGGTGGCGCCAGCGCTGCTGGGCTATGCCCAGTTCTGCGATGCCCCCGCGCAGGCACCGCCGCGCGACGACACCGCCGCCATTCTGGAAGAGGCCATCGACGGCCGGCTGCTGCCGGGCGATGGCGCGCTGCCGCTGGGGGATTTTCTCGACCGGCTGCCGGCCGGCCTGCCGCTGAGCATCGAGCTGCGCTCCAAGGCGCTGCGCGAGGGCTACCCGGATGCGGTCGACCGGGCCCGCGCGTTGGCGACGGCGACGCGCGCCTATCTCGCCGGGCGCTGACGCGGGACGCTCAGGCGCTGGCGCCGGGCAGCAGCCACTGGGTCAGCGACTGGCGCAGGACGTCCGGCAGCGGCATCGCCTTGCGGGTCGCGCGATCGACCAGCACCAGCACGCCCTCGGCGGTCCCCACGTTGCGGTCCTCGACGAACAGGCCCTGGCCCAGGGTGAAGGACGAGCGTCCGATGGCGGCAACGCCAGTGCCGATGTCGACCTGGCCGGGAAAATGGATCTCGCCGCGCATGTTGATGGCGACCCGCGCCACCAGAAACAGGTGCGTCGCCCGATCCAGCTCCCCGAACACCACCTGGCGGTTGAAAGCGACCCGGCCGGTCTCGCAGAACACCGAGAAATTGGTGTTGTTGACGTGGCCCACCATGTCGGTGTCGGAGAAGCGCAGCTTGTCGTGCGCCCAGATGCGAAAGGTATCCCGGCTTCGCAATTGGGGCTCCAGCACCTCGAACCCTGTGGCCATCATCGATCGTCCTCCCGGTCACGCACGCGGTTGCATCGCTGGTGCCATGCTCCGCGCCTGTTGCGCGTCAGGATGTAGCGAGGTCATGCCAGCGCTGTCGAGGTTTTTGAGCCCAGCTCAGTCCGCCAGCAGGCAGGCGACGCCTGCCTTCAGCGTCACCGTGGCGATCTCGGGGTCGGCTGCCTCCAGCGCCACGTCGAGCGCCTTGCGGACATTGCGCCGCGACGGATCCATGGTCTCCGCCTTGCGGGCACCATGCAGCAGGCGCGCCACCGACGTCATCTGGTCGCGTGACAGGCGCTTGTCCATGCGCTCGGCCATGCAGGTCGCCGATCGTGCCGGCACGCCGAACTGCTCCAGCCCGCTGGTCACCGCCGAGCGGGGAGTCGCGCAAGCCGCCAGCGCAACGGCCGCGCCCCCCGCCAGCGCGACCACCCAGCCACGCCGCGCCATCACCACTGTCCCCGCTTGACGTAGCGCCGCTCCTTGAGGTCGCTGTCGATCAGCCACGACCCCACCATGCTGACCAACCCCACCACCAGCGCACCCAGCAGCGCAGAGCCGAAGCCCGCGACCTGAAAGCCGTCCAGCAACCACGCGACCAGGCCGAACATGGCGGCATTGATCGCCAGCAGGAACAACCCGAAGGTTACCACGGTGATTGGCAGCGTCAGAATGATGGCGACGGGCTTGACGATGGCGTTAACCACCACCAGCAGCAGGGCCGCCCAGACGAAGGTCATCGGCGCATCGAGGCTGACGCCCGGTACAAGATGGGTCGCGATCCACAACCCGCTGACGATCAGTACAATGCGAATGAGAAAACTGGCCATCACACTCACCTGCCTTTCTGCGGGCGTTCAAGGTCTCGATGGTCGCCGCGTCGACGGGCATTGCGACACGCAAACGCCGTCAACGCAAGCCCGCTTGCCGCGATCGCAAGACGGCCTGCCCCATTTTCAGACGGCTTGATCAATTATCTATTTACCCATTTGGTGAGCAACCCGTGCACCGTGATGTTCACCGCATGCGCATCGCTTTGCCATGGCAAGCCCCCTAAAACTCTGTTATAGGAGTGAACTGCGGATCTTGGGCTTTCTTTCATTCGGAAATTGCGCCCGGAAGATCGGGCACGACTGAAGACAAGGAAGACCAAGACCATGCCTATCGGAACCGTGAAGTGGTTCAATGTTGAAAAGGGATACGGCTTCATCGCCCCGGAAGAGGGTGGGACAGACGCATTCGTCCATATTTCCGCAGTCGAACGCTCGGGCATGCGCGTCCTCGTCGAAGGGCAGCAGGTGGAGTATGAGCTGGGCATGTCCAAGCAGGGCAAGCCGGCGGCCCAGAACCTGAAAGTCATTGGTGGCCCGACCCCGGAAGAAGCGGAAGCCATGGCGCCCAAGCCGCGCCGTGACTTCGGCGGTGATCGCCCGCGTTCGGGCTTTGGCGGCCCGCGTGGCGGCGGCTTCGGCGGCGAGCGCTCGGGCGGCTACGGCGGTGGTGGCGGTGGCGGCTTCGGCGGCGAACGCTCGGGCGGCTACGGCGGCGGTGGCGGCTACGGCGGCGAACGTTCTGGCGGCGGCGGTGGCTATCGCGGCCGTGGCGGCGGTTTCGGCGGTGACGACGGCGGCTTCGGCGGCGGCCGCGGCGGTGGCGGCTTCGGCGATGACCGTCCGCGCGGCGGTCCGGGTGGCCGGCGCCGGTTCGGCTGAACCGACACCGACAACTGATCGACCCGTAACGGCCGCCCTTGGGCGGCCGTTATACATTCAGCCCCCCGAAATTCGGCTCATGGCCATGGAAAGTCAGCAGAACCACCTTCAAACCGCACCCATGAGTGGCAAATTGATATGCAGTCGACATTGACTTCCGCGGCAAAACGTCTATTCCAAACCAGCCCGGAACCTCACAATCATAAGTTTGCAACCCGGGTGCCATAACAATAATGAACTTCGCGTGCGGCGAAGTTACCGCATAGGGTAAAGCTGTCACGGGGGGCTGCGCGAGCAGCCCCTTTCTTGACGCCAGCCGCATCGGGCTCCGCCGAGCGCCCAGCCGCCGGCACACACCCCCCACGAACCCTGTTGACCGCCCGTGCAGGACTGGCAGACTGTTGCCGCATCCAATAATTTCTGATCTGCTTTTATGAGGTTGTTACACCATGGCCATTGCCCAATCCCAGATCGCCAACTCGCTGAAAGCCAAGCTGCGCCTGCCCGTCGTTGGCTCGCCGCTGTTCATCATCTCCGGCCCGCAGCTGGTGATGGCCCAGTGCAAGGCCGGCATTGTCGGCTCGTTTCCGGCGCTCAACGCCCGCCCGGGCCATGTGCTCGACGAATGGTTGTCGGAGATCAAGGAAACGCTGGCAGCGCATACCGCCGCTCACCCCGAACGCCCGGCGGCCCCGTTCGCGGTCAACCAGATCGTCCACCGCTCCAACGGCCGGCTGGAACATGACCTGGAGATGTGCGTGAAGCACAAGGTGCCGCTGGTCATCACCTCGCTGGGCGCCCGAGAGGAAGTCTTCCAGGCCATTCACAGCTATGGCGGTCTGGTGTTCCACGACGTCATCAACATCAACCACGCCCACAAGGCGATCGAGAAAGGCGCCGACGGTCTCATCGCCGTGTGCGCCGGCGCCGGCGGGCATGCCGGCACCCTGTCACCGTTCGCGCTGGTGCAGGAAATCCGCCAGTGGTTCGACGGCCCGCTGCTGCTGTCGGGTTCGATCGCCAATGGCCGTTCCATCCTCGCCGCCGAAGCGATGGGCGCCGACTTCGCCTACATGGGTTCGGTGTTCATCGCCACCGAGGAGGCCAACGCCGACCCCGCCTACAAGCAGTGCATCGTCGATGCGATTGCCGAGGATATCGTCTATTCCAACCTGTTCACCGGCGTGCACGGCAATTATCTGCGCCAGTCCATCGAGGCGGCCGGCCTCGACCCAAGGAACCTGCCGGAATCCGACCCCAGCAAGATGGATTTCGGCTCCGGCGGCAACACCGACGCCAAGGCCTGGAAGGACATCTGGGGCTGCGGCCAGGGCATCGGCGTCGTCAAGGCCGTCGAGCCGGTGGCAGCCGTCGTCGACCGGCTGGAACGGGAATATAACGCGGCCCGCGACCAGTTGCTGGACGCCCCCGCGGCACTCGCGGCGCAATAGCCGCGCCGGCGAGCGATGGCGGCCAGTAGTGCGGCCGCCATCGCCCCCACCCCGGCCCGACACCGCCTCCTTTGGCGCGACCCGGCCCGCCACCGGCCGTTCCGCCTTGACTGATGCCCCCTACCCGCCTGACGCCCGCCCGGCGTTGTAGCGTCGGCAGCAAGATCGGGCGGCAAGAAGATCGGGCGGGGCAATATCCACCGGGCAGGATCCGCTGCCTCTGGGAAGCGCCGCGATGGGTAAGCGCCGCCAATCGTGGCAGGACCGGCGGTTTTCCGCCCGTGTCCGCCGGCGAAACGCCCGCCTTGGTGGCGGCACAACTCTTGCTTGCTCCTGTTACGCGAACAACATGAGGAGCAACCACCATGTCCGACATCACCATCGGCCCGCTGCGGCTCGACCCTGCCACCGCCCGCCCGATCTCGGCCGCCAACCTGCCGATGATCAAACTGGACGAGCGGACCACCGAGGCGCTCAAGCGCTTCAAGGACAGTCTGGACGATCCGGCGGCGCGGCCGTCACCGCCTGCCGACCCCCTCTATGCCACGGTCAAGGTCGGCGGCCGGGTGGTGGCATCGCTGAGCAACAGCGGCGTCGCGAGCTTTCCGCGCAGTGCTGACGCCATCCCCGGCCTGACCTCCGACGGCATCGGCCCGGAACTCGCCGCCGCCCGGGCGGCGCAGATCGCCCAGGCGCTCGGCGGCACCGTCGAGATGGCACCGACCGCGCTCAGCCAGACGCAGTGGACGGCCTCGCCCTATGCCAGGAGCCTGCAAGACAGCAGCCGCGGCGAACAGGCCCTGGCCCAGCTCAGCGCCCTGCTCGATGCCGGCAGCCACGCCGGGATCCAGCGGCAGCTCCAGCAAGCAGCCGAGCCGATGACGCCGTAACCCACCCGCTGGCGTTCGCGGCCGGCGCGTGCTGCGGACACTGGTGGCCGGGTCTGACGGCCGGCTTTAGCGGAAGTTGTCGGCGTAGGACTGCAGCTTGAGGGCGCGCGGCTGATCCGGCAGCACCTCGTAGGCCAGGCCGTGCTTGTCGGCGTAGGCGATCGCGGCATCGCAGGAGTCGAACTTCAGGCGCACCTGCGACTGGGTGCTGGCGCCACCGGCCCAGCCCATCAGCGGGTCCGGCCGCTTGGCGGCGTCCGCCTCGAACTCCAGCAGCCACAGGCGGGTGTTGCCCTTGCCCGATTGCATGGCCGTCTTGGCCGGCCGAAAGATACGCGCCTTCATCTGCTTACCGCCCTCTGTTGGCCTATAGCCTGGTCGTACCGACGTCGCAGTCCTGCCGCGCGGCCGCGCCGCCGTCAAGACCCCCGTCCGACCAGACCCCCGCCCGAGCGAGGCGCGGATCGTCGCGGACGCCGGCTCAGGCCTCCGCGCCGTCCCCGACATCGCCATCCTCGGCCTCGTCGTCGCCGTTGCCATCGTCCTTGACCTGCGCCACCGACACCACATGCTCGTCGTCCGCCACCCGGAACAGGGTGACGCCCTGGGTGTTGCGGCTCATGATGCGCACCTCGCCGACGCCAATGCGGATGATCTTGGCCTGGTCGGTGATCAGCAGCAGATGGTCGTCGTGCGCCACCGGGAAGCTGGCCACCACCGGCCCGTTGCGGGTCGAGCTTTCGATCGCCGTCACGCCCTGGTTGCCGCGACCCATGGTGCGGAACTCATAGGCGCTGGTGCGCTTGCCGTAACCGTTGGCGGTCACGGTCATGATGAACTGCTCGGCCGCCGCCAGCGCCGCCATACGCTCATCCGACAGCGTCGCCGGCGCCGGCTCGGCCTTCCAGGCCGCCGACTTCAGATAGGCCTCGCGCTCCTCCTGCGTGGCGTCCTGACCCTGCAGGATGGTGAGCGAGATCACCGCGTCGCCCGCCGCCAGGTTCATGCCGCGCACGCCGGTGGACGTCCGGCTCTGGAACTCGCGCACATCCGCCACCGGGAAGCGGATCGCCTTGCCGCCACGGGCGGCGAGCAGCACGTCGTCGCCTTCCCCGCACAACGCGACGCCGATCAGCCGGTCGTCGGCGTCCTCGTCCTCGAAGCGGATGGCGATCTTGCCGGCCGACGGGATGTTGGTGAAGGCGTCCATGCTGTTGCGGCGCACGCTGCCCTTGGCGGTGGCGAACATGACGTGGAGCTTGCCCCACTCCGCCTCGTCCTCCGGCAGCGGCAGGATGGTCGAGATGGTCTCGCCGTCGCTGAGTGGCAGCAGGTTGACCAGCGCCTTGCCCTTGGACTGCGGCGTGCCTTCCGGCAGCTTCCACACCTTCAGGCGATAGACCTGCCCCTTGGAGGAGAAGAACAGCACCGGCGTGTGGGTGGAAGCGACGAACACCTGGGTCATCACGTCCTCGTCCTTGGTCGACATCGCCGAGCGGCCCTTGCCGCCGCGACGCTGCGCCCGATAGGTCGAGAGCGGCACCCGCTTGATGTAGCCGGACAAGGTGACGGTGACCACCATCTCCTCGCGCTGGATCAGATCCTCGTCGTCGATGTCGCCGAGATCCCCCTCGGCGATCTCGGTCAGGCGCGGCTTGGCGAACGAGTCGGCGATCTCGACGAACTCCGCCCGCATGTCGCGGTAGAGCCGGGCGCGATCGCGCAGGATCTCCAGCAGATCCTCAATCTTCGCCGACAACTCCTTGAGTTCATCGCCGATTTCGTCACGACCAAGCGCCGTCAGGCGATGCAGGCGCAGGTCCAGAATGGCCTTCACCTGTTCTTCCGACAGCCGGTAGCTGGTCAGCGCGGCATCGCCCGGCGACACCGCCTCGACGAGCTGGACATAGGGCAGGATCTCATCGATCGGCCACTCACGGGTGAGCAGCTTCTCGCGCGCTTCCGCCGGCGTCGACGACGAGCGGATCATCCGCACCACCTCGTCGAGGTTGGTGACCGCGACCACCAGGCCGAGCAAGATGTGCGCCCGGTCGCGCGCCTTGTTCAGCTCGAACTTGGTGCGGCGGGTGATGACCTGTTCGCGGAACTGGATGAAGGCGGTCAGCACCTCCTTCAGCCCCATCTGCTCCGGCCGGCCGCCGTTGATCGCCAGCAGGTTGACCGAGAAGCTCGATTGCGCCGGGGTGTAGCGGTAGATCTGGTTCAGCACCACGTCGGCGACGGCATCGCGCTTGAGCTCGATGACCACCCGCACGCCCTCGCGGTTGGACTCGTCGCGGATTTCCGAGATGCCCTCGATCCGCTTGTCCTTGACGCACTCGGCGATGCGCTCGACCAGCGTCGCCTTGTTCACCTGATAGGGGATCTCGGTGAGGATGATCGCCTCGCGATCCTTGCCCCAGGTCTCGATGTGCGAGCGCGAGCGCACGATGAAGGTGCCGCGCCCGGTGCGATAGGCCTGCAGGATGCCGCCCCGGCCGAGAATGATGCCGCCGGTGGGGAAGTCCGGCCCCGGCACGATGGGCAGCAGCTCTTCAACCGTCAGCGCGGGATTATCGATCAACGCACAGCAGGCATTGATGATTTCACCCAGATTGTGCGGCGGGATATTGGTCGCCATGCCGACCGCGATACCGCCGGCGCCATTGACCAGCAGGTTGGGGAAGCGGGCCGGCAGCACCACCGGCTCGCGTTCCGAGCCGTCGTAGTTGGGCTGGAAATCCACCGTGTCGCGGTCGATGTCCTCCAGCAGATTGTCGGCCACCTTGGCCATCCGCGCTTCGGTGTAGCGCATGGCCGCCGCGCGATCGCCGTCCATCGAGCCGAAGTTGCCCTGACCGTCGATCAGCGGCACCCGCATCGAGAAGTCCTGCGCCATGCGCACCAGGGCCTCATAGATCGCGGAGTCGCCATGCGGATGGTATTTACCGATGACGTCACCGACGATGCGGGCCGACTTCCGGTAGGGCTTGTTGGCGGTGTAGCCGTTCTCGTGGCACGAGAAGAGAATCCGCCGGTGCACCGGCTTCAGACCGTCGCGGACGTCCGGCAGCGCGCGGCTGACGATCACGCTCATGGCGTAATCGAGATAGCTGGTCTTCATCTCCTCGACGATGGAGATCGGGCGAATATCGGAGGGGTCCGAGCTGGGGTGGTCGGTCAGGTCCAACGGTCAATTCCTGGATAGGCGCCAAGGCGGTCTTGTTGCTTCATGTTGTAGCCAAGCCGGTGGTCAAATACCAGTTTTATGGTCCGTGTCCATGTCTGCATCCATGTCCGGGCCGATGTTTCGGTCACGCGCCCGACCGCCTGCGCGCCGCGGCCACGCCGTGCGCGCGCATTAAGGCATGGACCCCGCCGGCGGCCTTGCCCATATAGCGACCATGAGCATGATCCCGACCCCCAGCAGCGACCCCATTCACGTCATCGGCGGCGGCCTTGCCGGCTCGGAAGCCGCCTGGCAGCTGGCCGAGGCCGGCCTGGCCGTGGTGCTGCACGAGATGCGCCCGGTGCGCATGACCGACGCCCACCAGACCGACGGCCTGGCCGAACTGGTGTGCTCGAACTCGCTGCGCTCCGACGACCCCAGCCACAACGCGGTCGGGCTGCTGCACGAGGAGATGCGCCGCGCCGGCTCGCTGATCCTGCGCTGCGCCGACCAGACCCGGGTGCCGGCCGGCAGCGCGCTGGCGGTCGACCGTGACGCTTTCTCACAGGCGGTGACGGCGGCGCTGGCCGCCCACCCGCGCATCGCCCTGGAACGCGGCGAAGTGGTGGGCCTGCCGCCGGCTGCGTGGTCGAGCGTCGTCATCGCTACCGGGCCGCTGACGGCGCCGGCGCTGGCGGAAGCCGTGCGCGACCTCACCGGCGAGGACGAGCTGGCCTTCTTCGATGCCATCGCCCCCATCGTCTACAAGGAGTCGATCGACTTCGACATCGCCTGGTTCCAGTCCCGCTACGACAAGGCCAGCGGGCCGGGCAGCGACGGCAAGGACTATATCAACTGCCCGCTCGACAAGGAGCAGTACTTCGCCTTCGTCGAGGAACTGCTGGCCGGCGACAAGACGGTGTTCAAGGAATGGGAGGCCAACACCCCCTATTTCGACGGCTGCATGCCGATCGAGGTGATGGCCGAGCGTGGCCCGCTGACGCTGCGGTTCGGGCCGATGAAGGCGGTCGGGCTCGACGATCCGCGCACCGGCCGCTGGCCGTTCGCCGTGGTCCAGCTGCGCCAGGACAATGCGCTGGGCACGCTGTACAACATGGTCGGCTTCCAGACCAAGCTGAAGCACGCCGAGCAGGTGCGCATCTTCCGCACCATTCCGGGGCTGGAGAACGCCCAGTTCGCCCGCCTGGGCGGCCTGCACCGCAACACCTTCATCCGCTCGCCCCGGGTGCTGGACGCCAGCCTGCGCCTGAAGGCCGACCCGCGGCTGCGCTTCGCCGGCCAGATCACCGGTGTCGAGGGCTATGTCGAGAGCGCCGCCATCGGGCTGCTGGCCGGCCGCTTCGCCGCCGCCGAGCGCCTGGGCCTGCCGCTCGACCCGCCGCCGCCGACCACGGCGTTTGGCGCCCTGCTCGGCCACATCACCGGCGGCGCCGATGCCACCCACTTCCAGCCGATGAACGTCAACTTCGGACTGTTCCCGCCGCTGGAGGCCAGTGTCCACAAATCCCAGCGCAAACCGGCGATGGCCGAGCGGGCGCTGCGGGATGCCGACGGCTGGCTGGCCCGCACGCGCGCGGCTGTCGCGGCGGCATAAAATCGACGCATATTCCGGCATCTGGAATATTGCATATCCCGGCAGGCCAGCGTATATGCGCCGGACTTCGCCGCTCGACGGCGCGGACGACCGGTGTGGGGCCGTAGCTCAGATGGGAGAGCGCAGCAATCGCACTGCTGAGGTCAGGGGTTCGATCCCCCTCGGCTCCACCATCGTACCGGTCTGAATTTGCTGAAAAATCTATAGCTATCGTGGCGCCCGCATGGTGGCCTGTGCGCAGAGGGCGTCCCCCGATTCGCGGCAATCGGGGAGCGCTGCGGCATTGGGCACCGGACGCGTCAGGCCGGTTCCGCCTTGGCCATGGCGCGCTGGTAGGCCGGGCGCGCCTGGAGACGCTTGATGTATGCGCCGATGTGCGGATAGGCCGACACGTCAACTTTGACAAAGGCCCCCATGGAGGTCAGCGGAAAGGCCATCATGATGTCGGCCACGGTGAACGTCTCGCCCGCCAGCCACGTGTTGCCGTGCGCCAAATGATCGTCAAGTGCCCGGAGATAGCGATCGATACGCGCCTGCATGAACGGGATGATCGGCCCTTCGGCCAGGAGCATCATCATCGCCGGCATCAGGGATCCGTTGGCCATGTGATACCAGTAGAGATAGTCGGTGTAGTGCGGGTCGCCCGGCCCCACCACCAACCGGCCAAGGCCCTCGCGGGTCAGCAGATATTCCACGATCGCCCCGGTCTCAGCCAGCACCAGCGCGCCGTCGGTGATCACCGGCGCGGTACCGGAGGGATGGAGCTGACGATAGGCCTCGGGCGCCGTCCGCGTGATAGGGTCACGCTGATGCAGCACCAGTTCGTAGGCAAGTTCCAGCTCCTCGCACAGCCAGACGATGCGGTCGGATTGCGACACCCTGAGATGATGAATCGTCAACATGAACTTATCCCTTTGATCTGAAACTGAAAACACATCCGGAAACATGAACGTCAGGGCTTTGGACAGGGCCGTCCACCCCTGCCGCCTTCCTAGAAACGCCCTCCCCTGACAACGTCCACTGTGCCTACGAAAAGCACCAGACCGTGACTATCTAGCAACGGTGACAGATGGTCGACGAGGCGATCGGTCTTTTCCTGCGACGCCACCGCGAGAAAAATCTGCTTGGCCTGGGCCCCGCTGATTTCCTCGTCGGCCCAGGCGCCGTTCCGGCCGGCGCCACCCTCCACGCGAAGCAGGCTATAGCCCGAGATGCCGGCTCTGTTCGCGGCATCAATCACGAGCGGGACAAGGGGGCGGTCGACGAGAACCTCGATCCGGCGGCGCTGGACAATGTTGGCGATCATGCGGCGAACCTCGTGGCAAGCGCGATACAGGCAGGAATGCCCACGGTGACATTGAAGGGAAAAGTGACGGCGAGCGCCATGCCGAGCGACACCCCGGGGTCGGCTTGTGGCAACGACATCCGCATCACTGCCGGAACAGCAATGTAAGACGCGCTGGCGGCCAGAATACCAAGCGTGGCAGCGGACCCCGTATCCAACCCAATGGCGGTGCCGACCAGTACACCGACACCTCCCTGGAGCAACGGCAGCAGGACACCGAGCCCCACAAGGCGCCAGGTCAGGCTACGGGTCTCGCGCAGACGGCGCGCGGCGACCAGGCCCATATCGAGCAGGAACAGGCAAAGGACGCCCCGGAAGCCTGTCTCGAAGAAGGGTAGTACCGGCACGGCGCCGTCCTTGCCGATGATCAGGCCGATCACGAAACTGCCGACCAGGAGCACGACAGCACCGTTCAGAAACGTCTCATGCCACAGCGCCGTCCCTGATCGTCGGGCGCCGGACCCGAGCGCGCCTCCGGCCAGCAACAGCCCGACGATGATTGCCGGCGTCTCCATGGCCGCCATCACCGCCACCATGTAACCGGCCGGCGGCATCGCCAGGGAGGTCAGTATCTCCGAGCCGGTGACGAAAGTGACCACACTGACAGAACCGTAGTGCGCCGCGACGGCAGCCGCGTTGACACGGTCCAGCCCGCCAGCCTTGCGCAACACGGCATAAGCCGGCACCGGGAGCAGCAGGCTGAGCGCAATGCCGGCGGCCAGCGCCAGCAGAATGGCGCTGGAGAATCCGGCCTCTGCCACCTGGATGCCACCCTTCAGACCTATCGCGGCCATCAGGTACAACGACATGCCCTTGGCAATCGGCTCGGGAACCGAGAGATCAGACCGGGCCATCCCGGCGAACGCCCCCAGCACGAAAAAGAGGATCATCGGCGATAGCAGAACACTCAGACCCGTCTCGGCGACCATCGATTCTCCATCCCATCCAGCCTCGGTCACAGCGCGTGACGCCTGCCGACAGCCCTATCCAAGGCGATCTGCGGGCCCATATAAGGCGATCCGCAGGATTGACCATCCCCCTTGCCGCTTCCAGCGTCCCACACCCGGCGGACCACGGCAGCTCCCCGCCGAACGCTCCAGGGGTGACAACGGACCTGCCACACCCCGCCATAACCAACATGGTCGACTCAGCCCAGCAAGCCGTGCCCGGACGCAAAGGGCCGCTGCCCTCACGGACAGCGGCCCCCTGATGTACCTCCTGGCGCTCGACGCTCAGAAGCTGCGCTTGACCGACAGGCCCCACTCGCGCGGCCGGCCGATGGTGGCCTCGGCAAAGCCGAAGGCTTCCACCACCGTGCCGGCGGTCCGGTAATATTTGTCGGTGAGGTTGGTGCCGAACACCGACACCGACCACAGCGAGTCCGGGCTGTCCCAGGTCATGCGCGCGTTGAGCAGCCAGTAGCTCGGCTGGGCGATCAGCGCGTAGTTGGACGGATCCTTCCAGCTCTTGCTCTTGTAGGCGGCATCACCACGAACCGTCAGCGCTCCCATGTCGCCCAGCTCGAACGCATATTGAGCGGCCAGGTTGATGGTCCACTTCGGCGCGTCCGGCAGCTTGTTGTCCAGCGACCACGGCACGCCGGCATCGAGATCCTTGTACTCGTTGTCGAGGTAGCCGATGCTCGCCGACAGGTCGAGACCGGCCGCCGGACGGGCCATGATCTCCGCCTCGAAGCCCCACAGGTCGGTCTTGCCCGCATTGTTCACCACCAGCAGGATGTTGCCCGTGGAGTCGGTGGTGTTGGTGGACAGCTGCAGATCCTTGTAGCGGCTGTAGAAGGTCGCCACGTTGACCAGCAGTCGCCGGTCGAGCCACTGCGACTTGAAGCCCGCCTCATAGGCCGTGAGATATTCGGGATCGTAGCTGCCGAACGAGGCCGGGGTCAGCGGCCGCGGGTTCCAGCCACCCGACTTGAAGCCCTTGGAGTAGGAGGCATAGAACAGCATGTCCGGGTTGGGCTTGTAGTCGATGCCGAGTTTGGGGGTGAACTCCTTCCAGCTCTTGCTCTCGGTGTCGCCTGGCATCACCACGCCGCCCGAGGCCGGATAATAGGAATAGAGGTTATATTCCTTCTTCTCCCAGGTGTAGCGGGCGCCCAGCGTCAGGCTGAACGTGTCGGTGACCTTGTAGGTGCCCTGGGCAAAACCGGCCCAGTTGGTGACCTTGATGTGCGAGGTCGTCGCCAGGTCAAGATCGAGCGCCGCGTTGACCGGATTACCGGCGCCACCCGCGAAGGGCCCCTCGGGCCCCAGCGGCACCAGCGGCCCGGGCAGCAGTTCCAGCGCCTGATACAGGCCGGACATCAGCTTGGGCGTGGCGAAATCGCGGCCTTTCTCGGTGAAGTAATAGAGACCGGCAAGCCAGGTCAGCCGATCCTCGAACGCCGTGCCGGTGAACTGGAACTCCTGGCTGAACTGATGCTGCTTCTGGTCGTTGCTGGTGTCGATGATCGGATAGGGCGTCTGGTCCATGTCGACGCCGAACTGGGTGTCCATATCGCGGTAGGCGCTGATGGACTTCAGGCCAACGGCATCACTGAGCTGCCAGTCGATGGTCGCCGAGACGCCCCAGATGTCGGCGTCGTCGCGTGCCGGCCCGGTGCCGTTGGTCTCATAGTCGCCACTGGTGAGCCAGCGATCGTCGAACAGCGAGTCCGCGGGCAAGCCAAGCACCGCGTTCTGATACGGCGCGCCGAGCGCATTATAGAGGTCGGCGACCGCCGCCGGGAAAAAGCCAACCAGCACCTTGGCCGGTCCGTGCTGGCGGATGCGGGAATAGTCAGCCGCCAGCAGGATGTCGAGGTTGTCGGACGGCTGGACGTTGATGGCGGCACGCACCACGTCCTTATCGATGTCACCGGTGCGCACGCCGTCCACCAGCCGCTTGCCATAGCCATCACGGTTGGCGCTGGAGAAGGACAGCTTGGCGGACACGGTGTCGCTGAGCGGTCCGCTGATCATGCCGCGCGCGTCGATGCGGTCGTAACTGCCGGTGGTCAGCTCGACATTGCCCTCCAGCGTCGAGCTCGGCTTGGAGGTGACGATGTTGATGGCGCCACCGATGGTGTTCTTGCCATACAGCGTGCCCTGGGGCCCGCGCAGCACTTCGATGCGCTGGACGTCGGCGAGATCCATCATGCCACCCACCGAACGGGCGATATAGACGCCATCGAGGTAGATGCCGACACCGGGGTCGGTGGGGAAAATGAAGTCATACTGGCCGACACCGCGGATGAATACCGCCGCGTTGCTGCTGCCGGCATCGCCGCGGCCGGTGTTGATCTCCAGGTTCGGGGTGAACGACGACAGGTCGTTCAGGTTGGCCATCGAGCGGGCCTGCAGGCTGTCGGCGGTAAAGGCCGAGATGGAAATCGGCGTGTCCTGCAGCCGTTCCTCGCGCTTTTGTGCCGTGACGATGATCTCGCCGATCTGGGTGTTGTCGGCCTCGGCATTCTCCGCCGCCAGCACCGGCGTAGCGACACTGGTCAGCAGGCTGGCGCTGCCTGCCAGCAGGGCCCAGCGCCACGAGGCTGGTTGCGATCGCTGATACTCTCTCTTCATCTTATCCTCCCCAATCCGGCTGTGCCGCTTGTGTGGTTGGTCCGTATTTTCGTTACCGACTGAGAATGGCGACGGTGCACGACTTGGTGTCGCCGGCCCGGTCGCCGCCCATGCACTGGGCAAGGCCGGTGCGGGCGCCCGTCACCTGACGCGCGCCTGCCTCGCCGCGCAGCTGCATCACGATCTCGACAATCTGGGCGACCCCGGTGGCCGCCACCGGATGGCCGCGACTGAGCAGGCCACCGGACACATTGACGGGAATACGCCCGCCCAGCGACGTCTCGCCGGCCGCCGCCAGCCGACCGCCCTCGCCGGCCGGGCACAGGCCCAGCGCCTCGCAATGGAGGATTTCGGCGATGGAGAAGGCGTCGTGGCACTCCACAAGATCGATGTCCTCGGGCCCGACGCCGGCGCGCTCATAGGCCTGTCGCGCGGTCCGCGAGTCCGTCTCCCAGCGCACCATGTCGGCAAGGTTCTCATAGCTGCCAGAACCCAGCACCGCCGTGTTGAGCCGGATGGCGCGCGGGGCCTGGCGGGCCAGCCGGTCGGAGGCCAGCACCACCGCCGCCGCGCCATCAGCGATCGGGCAGCATTCCGAGCGGGTGAGCGGATCGGCGACCAGCGGCGCGGCCAGTACGTCCGCCACCGTCTCCTGCCGCTGGAACAGCGCCAGCGGATTGCGCGCGCCGTGGGCACGGCTTTTGGCGACCACGCTGGCCATCTGCGCGCGGGTGGTGCCGAACTCGTGCATATGGCGCATCGCGCGCATGGCGAAACTCGCCGGCGTCACCAGCCCCAGCTGGGTGTCGATCTCGCTGCGCCCGGAATTGATCAGCCCCAGGCCCGGCACGCACATCTTCTCGACGCCCAGCACGATGGCGCAGTCCATCTGGCCGGCCTCGATGGCGTTCCACGCCAGCCACAATGCACTAGAGCCGGACGTGCAGGCGTTCTCGACATTGAGCACCGGCACGCGGCGGATACCCAGCTCCGCCAGAATGCCCTGGCCGATGGTGGTATCGCCGAACAACATACCGCCCAGCGCATTGGCGACGTAACCGGCTTCGACCTGCGCCGACGTCAGACCGGAATCTTCCAGCGCCGCCCGCGCCGCGGTAGCGCCTAACTGAGCGATCGTTCGATCCAGATGCCGGCCGAACGGGGTGATGCCTATGCCTACAACTGCCGTCATCGCCGGGCCTATTGCGTATCAGTGAGAAGGGTGAAGTACGGCCGCCGGCAGGGTTCGCCGTTCAGGCCGACGCCCAGTGTCGCGCTCGCCAGTCGTACCGGCGCACCAATGGCCAGCCGGTCAACCTGTGCCGGGTCAAGCAGCATGAACACCCGCAAGGGGACATCGTCGAGGTCGACGTAGCCGACGCCATAGGGCTCCGGCAGGCCGAACGGCGCCTTGGTGCGCACCACGGTGTAGCTGTAAAGCCGTCCAGTCCGGCCGATCTCGATCGGCTCAAGCCGCGTGCCGTCCTCCGGGCACCGCTCGGCGGTGGGAAACCAGGTGCTGCCGCACTGCCGGCAGTGACCGCCAACCAGGGCGCTGCCGCCGGCACCCTCGACAAACACATCCGGTGCGAAGGCCGGCACGTTGTGCGCGGTGTCGCCGGTCATGCCCGGGCCTTTCGTGGCGCCTCGGCCACCGACGGATCGCTCTGGCGATCGTAGGTATCGGCCGTCACGCCCGCCGCGCGCAGGGCATATTTCTGCACCCGTTCAGTGGGCGTCTTGGGCAGCGCGTCGAGAATGCGCACGTAGCGGGGCACCATGAAATAGGCCATGCGCTCCTGGCAGTGGCGGATGAGATCCACCGGTTCGAGGCTCTGGCCCGGCTTCAGGGTCAGGCAGATCATCACCTCGTCCTCGCCGACGTCGGAAGCCACCGCGACCGCCGCAGACTCCAGCACTGCCGGATGGGCGTTGACCGTGCGTTCCACTTCATAGCTGGAAATATTCTCGCCGCGCCGGCGCAGCGCATCCTTCTTGCGGTCGACGAAATAGAAATAGCCTTCGGCGTCGCGGCGCAGAAAATCGCCGGTGTGGAACCACAGATCGCGCCAGGCCTCCACTGTCTTTTCCGGCATCCGGTAGTATTCCAGCATCATGCTGTTCATCCGCCGGGGGCGGATCAGCAGCTCGCCGGGGGTATCCACCGCCACTTCCTGGCCCTCGTCGTCCACCAATTGCACCTCGTAGCGATCATCGAGCACCCGGCCGCAACTGCCGGGCTTGCGATGGTCGATGGTGTTGGTAAGCGGAATACCGATCTCGCTCATGCCGTAGCCTTCAACGATGCGGACGTTGAAGCGCTGCTCGAATGCCTCGAACAGATCCTTCGGCGCGCCGGCCCCCATCATGATCCGCAGCGGCGAGGTGGCGTCCTCCGGCGTCGGCTCGGCCTTCCACAGAATCGGCAGAATGCCGCCAATATAATTGAACTCCGTGCAGCCATGGCGGCGGATGTCGCTCCAGAAACTTGAGGCCGAGAAGCGCCGCGCCAGCACCATGCGCGCGCCCGACAGCAGGGCCGGCAGGGTGGAGAGGAACTGGGCGTTGCCGTGAAACAGCGGCAGCGCGTTGTACAGGCAATCCGCCTCGCCATAGCCGCACGCCTCGGCGATGGTCTCGGCCATGTACAGCGGATAGATCTGCGGCACCACGGCGCCCTTCGACGGACCGGTGGTGCCGGAGGTGAACATCATCGCCAGCGGATCGGCCGGGCCGATGTCCGGCGCGTCGGCCAGTGGATCGCTGTTGGCGAGAACGGCATAGTCACGCACATCCGCGCCGAGGCCGGTGCGGTCGCCCTCCCCCAGCACGACGACGGTGCGCAGGTCGTGCAGTGTCGCCCGCACGGCGCGCAGCTGGTCCAGGAAGACGTCCTCGACCACCATCACCGTGCTGTCGGACTGGGCGATCATATAATGCAGCAGTTCGCCGCGATGGGCGGTGTTGAGCGGCACCTCCACCGCCCCCAGCCGGGACAGCGCGAACCAGGTGAACAGGAACTCCGGCCGGTTGCTCATCATGATGGCAACCTTGGTGTCGCGCCCGACACCGGCCGCCGCCAGGCCGCCGGCCAGGCGGTCGACCGCCGCGGCGATCTCGCCGTAGGTGAAATGCTGCTCCTCGAAGGTGAGGAAACGGCGGTCGCCGGCCATGGCCGCCCGCTGGGCGAGCAGGCCATGGACGGTCCGGCTGATCAACTGCTCAACGCGCACGACGCATCCGCTCCCTGAGGCTCAGCCGTTGACGACGCGGGCGGCCGGTGGGGCCATGCCGTCACGCGGATTGGGCCAGGCGCCGAAATAGCGCAGCGCCTCCTTCGGCGGGCTCTGGGTCGCCCAGCCGCGCGCGAACTCGTCATAGGACTTGCCGCGCCGCTTGCGCTCCTCCCGCGCCGCGAGCCGACGGGCGCGCGTCGCATCCTCGTCGAGCCGCAGCGAGGCCTCGTCGTAGGCGATGCGATAAATGTTGCGGGCCGCCCAGTGGGAGACGAGGTTTTCCCGCAGGTCTTTCAGCACCGACCGGGGATCGCGCTCCAGCGGATCACCGTACCCGCCGCCGCCACCGATGGCGACATAGTAGGTGTCGCCGTCGTTGAACGGCTTGACCACCATCGAGACGTCATTGTCCTGGCAGTCCCCCTGTTCGGGATTGTCCGGCGCCATCACCTCGGCGAGATTGTGCGGCAGCCGCGCATCGCTGTGGGCCAGCAGCTCCTTGAGGTTGCTGTTCATCACCGTGCGGACGAACACCGGCGGCACGGCATAGCCGCCGAACAGACCCAGCGTGGTCGGGAATCGCGAACCGCCACCCATCGAGCCCAGCATGAACTTCTGGGTGTCGTGCACCATCAGGCCGAAACCGACGCCCGAACCGCCACGATGCGCACCGTGGCCGTAGGAGTTGTTGAAGAAGTTGCGGAAGGTATAGAGGAACGGCCGGTCAGCCTCGGTCGCCTCGACATCGGAGCAGTCGCTCATGGTGGCGAAGAAGGCACCGGCGGCGTTGACACCGTCCATGTCCGGTCGCGCGCCGCACCCGGTGGCGTTGATCTCCGGCGTGATGTCGGCAACACCCTCGCCATACTGGTTGAGGCCGCCGAAGGTCGGGATGGCGAAGCCGGAGAACCACGCCGCCACCGACCGCGAGGAATCGTAGCTGTAGGTCATGCGCGCGCCGGCGAGGAAAATGCCCTGGGTGAAGCAGGTCTGCACCAGCGGCGCCAGCGAGGTGGAGGCGTCACCCTTGGCGTTGACCATGGCATCGTCCGGGAAGCGCCAGTCGATCGCCTCCAGCAGACCGTTGTTGGCCGGCAGATCATGAAACAGCCAGCCGCAGTAATAGACGCACGACAGACCGAGAATGCCTTGGAAGAAGCTGTTGATCGGCCGGTCCTCGACCAGCGGCGAGCTGTTCTCGAAATCCATGGTGATCCGGTCGCCCTTCTTGATCACCGTCAGGTTGATCTTGGTCAGGCCGGGATCGGTGCCGACGGTGTCGAGGAAGCGCGGCTGGCGATAGACGCCGTCGTTGAGCTCCGCGACGCGACGCCGTGCGGCCTCGCCGGTCTGGGTGAGGATGCGCCGCAGCGCGCCGATGAAGAAATCCGGCCCCTTGTCGTCGATCACTTCCAGCACGCGGCGCTGGGCGATACGGGCGGCCGCCAGGCGTGCCTTGATGTCGAGGATCATGGTGCGCGCATCACGGGTCATCGCCGCGAACATGTTGAGGATGTCCTCACGCAGCTGGTAGTTCTCGCCGATCTTGATCGGCGGCACCAGCAAGCCCTCGTCATACTTGGTCTTGGCGGTGTTGCAGGTACCGCCCGGCTCGGTGCCGCCGGCCTCGCCGGTGTGCACGGCCGCGCCGATGAAGCACATCAGCCGCCCTTCGTGGAATACCGGCACGGCGAGCCCCATGTCGGCGTTGTGCACACCGCCATAGAACGGATCGTTATAGAAGAAGCTGTCGCCATCGCGCACGCCCACCGATGGCTCGTTGACCCAATGCTTGACGATGTACTTCAGCGGCAACTGGCCCAGCACCGCGTGGTGGTAGATGCCGGTCGCGCACACCGCGAGGTCGCCCTGGGCGGTGAAGATACCGAAGGCGACGTCGCCCCAGCGCATCGCGGTGGAAGCGCCGAGCTTCATCGTCGTCTCTTTGCCCTCCAGCGCGATCATGTGCATCTTGTGCTTGTAGATGTCGAACTCGACATCATCGATCAGCGCCTGGGCCGCGATTTCGGCCTCCGTCATCGGCTCCGGCCGCAGACGTTGCACCACTTCATGGTCTCGGGTGTAGGCGATGCCGCTCATCCTGTATCTCCCCGTCGTATCTGTTATCGCGCCGGCTCAGCCGAGCACGCGTTCAAGGACGCCGTTACGCCAGGCATCCATGGTGAAACGCCACCCCGGCGCGACCACGTAGGTGGTCTCGCGGGATTCGATGATGCATGGTCCGGCCATCCGGTTGCCCGAGACCAGCCGCGCGCAGTCATAGACCGGCGTGTCGACATGGCCCTCGCTCGGGCCCCAGTAGACCGGGCGCGTCTCGCGCAGCGCCGCCGCGGCCGGTTCCGGTGACGCCAGTTCCGCGGCCTTCAGCGTCATGTCGCGATGAATGACCGAGGCCGTGAGCAGGAAATTGTCGACATTGATGCCGCCGGCCGGGAACGTCGCTTCCGGCGAATAGACCTCGCCGTAGCAGCGGGTAAACAGGTCGCACAGCGCCTCGACATCGGCCGTCGAGGTCAGCTGCAGCGACGGCGCCGTCACTCGCGTCATGTTGTACTGACTGCCGTAGCGCATATCGAGTTCGAGCTTGAAGCGCATGTCGGCGTCGGCGTAGCCCTCCAGCCGCAGGTCGCGGGTGGCCAGATCGACCAGCTCGGCGACGACGCTGTTGAAGCTGTCGAGATCGGCGAGATAGGCCTTTTCCGCCCACTGGAACAATTTGAGCGAACGCGAGCGCTCCCACACTTCCTTGATCGGCATCGTCGAGGCGCCAAAAGCGCCGAACACCGAGGATTGCAGCGGCATCACCACCTTCTTGACCCCGATATAGGGCGCGAAGCCGCAGGCATGCGCGCCACCGGCGCCGCCGCAGGCGTAGAGTACGAAGGTGCGCGGGTCATGCCCCTTGAGCGCCACTTCGTTGAACACTTCCTGGCCCATGCGCGCATCGACCAGCCGGCGGATACGCCAGGCGGCCTCCTCGATGGAGATACCCAGCGGACGGGCGACCTTCTCCTCGATCACCTTGCGCGCCAGATCGACGTCGAGCAGCATTTCGCCGCCGAGATAGTTTTCCGGGTTGTAGAGCCCCAGCACCAGGTCTGCGTCCGTCACCGTCGGCTCACGCCCACCCTGGTCATAACAGGCCGGCCCCGGCATCGAGCCCGCCGACTGCGGACCGACTTCGAGCACATTGCCCATGGTTTGGTTGATCCAGGCGATCGAACCCCCGCCGGCACCGATGGATTTCACCTCGATCGCCGGGATGTTGGTGCGCCAGCGATCAATGACCGGAATGAAGTCGTGCGCCTTGATCTCGCCACCCTCGATCAGGCCGATGTCGAACGACGTGCCGCCCATGTCGGTGAACACGATGTTCGGGTCACCCGACAGCTTGCCCAGCGCCGCCGCGCCATGCAGACCGGCGACCGGTCCGGCATTGTGGGTGAGCACGGCACGGGTGCGCGAGGATTTCTTGGTGCCGCCGGTGTTGTGCACCAGCGTCAGCGGCTTGCGGAAACCGCCGTCACGCAGTTCGTTACCGAGCTTGTTGAGCTCATCCGCCATCAGACCGTGGATGTAGGCATTCACCACGGCGGTCATGGTGCGGGTGTATTCGCCGGCCTTGGGAGACACCTCCGACGACAGGATCACCGGCATCGAGCCGAGATAGTCCTCGGGATATTCCTCCTCGATGATCTGCTTGATCTGGCGTTCATGGTCGGGGTTGATGAACGACCACAGCAGCGACACCACGAAGCCCTGGGCGCCACGATCCACCAGCGTCTGCAGCTTTTCCAGCACTTCCTCGCGCTTGAGCGGGGCGATCACCTTGCCGGAATAGTCGACGCGCTCGCGCACGCCCACCACCATGTCGGGCTGGATCAGCGGCGCGGGCTTCTGGATGCGGGCCAGATCGCGCCCTTCCTGCCAGCTCATGCCATCGGCCCAGCTGCGGCCGCGACCGATGAAGATGGTGTCCTCGAAGCCGGCGGTGGTGATGAGGCCGAGCTTGGGGCCGGTGCGTTCGATCAACGCGTTGGTGCCCACCGTGGTCGAATAGCGCACGCTGCCCACGGATTCGAGGAATTCCTCCAGCCGCAGGCCGTTGGCGCGGGCCAGCAGCCCCATGCCACGCATGAAGCCCACCGACAGGTCGTAATGGGTGGTCGGCGTCTTGCAGGTATTGAAGCCGCCATCCGCATGCGCGCAGAAAAAGTCGGTGAAGGTTCCCCCGACATCGATGCCCACATTGAAGCTCATGGTCTCTCCCCTTGGTGCCGGCCCGCCGTGCGCGGTCCTGGCATCATGCTTTCGGTTGTTTCAGATCACTCACCAGGGCGCGCAGATCCTCCACCGAGGAGTCCGCGGCCAGCAGATCGTCGTTCAGCAGCAGCAGCGGCTGACAATCGGCCAGCCCCGCCACCCAGGCCCGCGCCACGTCGGGCCGGTCGAACGGCAGCGCCAGGCCCACCGCCGCTTCCGTCGCCAACGCGGCGAGCGCGTCCGGCGTCGGCGGATTGCCGGCGGCGTCGGCGCCCAGCACATAGGCGTCCAGCTTCAGCTTGGCGAACTCAGCGGCCGCCTCCGCCGGATAGCCCGACAGCATGACGCCCAGCGGTACGTTGAAATAGCCCGCCACGTTGCGCAGGGTGTTATAGAGTTTGCGCAACGCGATGGAGACGCTGGCCGTTCCCAGTGCCGCGCCTTCCAGCAGCAGCACCAGGTCAGGCCGGGCCTTGCAGACCTGCTCGACCAGCGCCGTCATGCGCTCGCGTTCCGCCTCGCCCGGCGTGTCCCCCGCGCCCCCGGCATGACCCGCCAGCAGGCCAGTGATGGTGACCACCCGGGCGAACGGCGTCGCGCCCTCGCCACTCAGCCGGTTGGCGGTTTCCACCGCAGCCTCGACAACCCCCGGCGCGGCCGCCGGATCAATGTCGATGACCAGGGCATCGCCGCCCAGCAGCGCGGTGACCTTGCCCAGTGCCGGCACCTGCAGCGCGGGGTCGCCAGCGATATCAGGCCAGGCCTGGCCCGCCACGCGTCCGGCGAAGGGGCCCGGTCGCACCACGACCGCCGACGCCGCGCCACGGCCTCGCGCCATCGCATCCCGGAAACTTGCCTGTGCCATGACGGTTGCCTCGGTTACGCGCTGACGCCGTGGCGACGCTTCAACGCGTCGATGTCGAGTTCGATCTCGTGCGTCAGCGGATGGCCGGGCGGCAGATACTCGTTTTCCAGCATGGTACCGCAATTGGGGCAGTAGAACTCGACCAGCCGGCAGTAGCGGGAGTCCGGCGTAAAGCTGTAGCTGCCGCCTTCCACCAGCGGCGGATGGACCTCTTCCAGCGCCCGCTCGGCGACCAGACAGCCATGCTTGTAATTCTCCCGCGCGCTGCCCAGGGCATGGCCGCAGCGATTGCAGCACCAGTGTTCGCTGTCGAGCGCGATGTCGAGATATTCAGTGATGCGGACCTTGGTCATGGTTACACCCGCTCAAGCAGAAGATTGTTGAAACGATCGACGGTGAGCCGCCAACCAGCCGGCACGAACACGCTGGTCTGCACCGACTCGACGATGGCCGGGCCGAACAGCTGGTGGTCGCGTTGCAGCATGTCACGATCGTAAATGGCGACTTCCACCCGGCCGCGACGCGGATCGAGATAGACCGGGCGGCTGCCCTTGTTGGCCTGCGCCACATCACGGGTCGCCGCCGGCAATTGCGGCAGATGAAAGTGCGGCACCGGCGCCTTGGCGAAATAAGCCAAGGTGGTGAGCTGCAGCGGGCCTTCGCTGCCCAGAGCCTCGTGTGCCGCACGCAGCACCTCGGTGGCGGCGGCGCTATCGTCGAGCACCGTCAGCGGTGCCGCGACTATCGCCTCCTGCCCGCCGTCGCCCGCGCTGAAGAACAGCTGCAGGTCGGCGTTGATGTCGGCGACATCGAAGCCCTCGCCGCGCATGTCGCGCTCGGCCTCGGCCCGGGTGTCGGCAACCGCGCCGGCGATGGCGGCGAAGTCCTGCGGGCCGGCGATGGCCCGGTCGGTCCGCCGGTAATAGATATGGCCGGCGTCCATCAGCGAGGAGCCATAGGCCGACGACACCGCCGAGAACGGCGTCATCAGCACCACGTCGAGACCCGCCTCGCGGGCGATGTCGCAGGCGTGGATGCCCCCGGCGCCACCATAGGCGATGGTGGGCAGCCGGGCCGGACGGCCGAGCCGGTCGGCAACCGCGCCGACGGCCGCGCCCATGGCGGCCTCCACCGTGGTCTTGATCCGCCAGGCGGCCTCTTCCACCGACACCCCGAGCGGCTGGGCGATCTGGGCGTCGATGGCGGCGCGCGCCTTCTCCACGTCGAGGCGCATGCCGCCGCCGAGGAAATAACCGGAGTCGAGAATACCCAGTACCAGGTTGGCATCCGTCACCGTCGGCTGGGTACCGCCAAGGCCGAAGCACACCGGCCCCGGCAGGGCGCCGGCCGACTGCGGCCCCACTTTCAGCGCCCCGTCTTCGACATGGGCGATGGAGCCACCGCCCGCGCCCAGCGCGTCGATGGCCATCATCGGCAGGTTGCAGGCGAAACCTTCGACGTCCGGGCGCAGCGCGTAGCTCGCCTGACCGCCCTCGACATAGCCGATGTCGAACGAGGTACCGCCCATGTCGGTGGAGATCAGCGTGTCGAAGCCATAGAGACGGCCAATCTCGCGGGCACCGAACAGACCGCCAGCGGGGCCGGAGTTGTAGGTATTGATGGCGCGCGTCTTGGCGACGCGGGCGACCGCGCCGTTGTTGTGGCCGATGAACAGCGTGCCGCGATACTGGCGCTGCCGCAGATCCTCGCCCGCCTTGTAGAGCAGGCGCGCCAGCTTGCCGTGGATATAAGCGTTGAGCACCGCCGCGTTGAGGCGTTCGGCCTTGCCGGGGCGGGTGGAAATGTCGGAGGCGAGAAAGGTCGAGACCGAGCCGAGATAGTCGCGCGGATATTCCCGCTTGATCACCGCCCGCACGTCCCGCTCGTTGGCCGGGTTGAATTCGGAATTGGCCAGCGCCACCACCAGGCCACGGGCGCCGCGGTCGATCAGCGTCTGGGCCGCCTCAAGGATCGCCTTGGCGGCGGGCGCCCGCACCACGGCGCCTTGTGCATCGACCTCCTCGTCAAGGCCGATCACCATGTCGTCGTACACCAGCGGCGCCTTGCCGTCGGTCCGCGCGGTCGGCGCCAGTGGCTCCATGCCGCGCGTGACGATCAGGCCGATCTTGGCGCCGTTGCGCTGGATGATGGTGTTGGTGCCGATGGTGTTGGAGAAACGGATGATATCCGTCTCGAACAGCAGCTCCGGCGCTTCCCGGCCGAAGGCGCGCGCGCCGGCCTGGATGCATTCCAGAAAACACACTGTAAGGTCATGCGGCGTGGTGGGCACCTTGACGGTGCGCACGTCACCATCGCGGACAAAAAAGCCGTCCGTGAAGGTGCCACCCGTGTCGATATCGACGGTAAAGCCCATCTTTCCTCCCCTGCCTCATCTGTTCACCGGCGCCAGTTGACCTGGCTGTTGACCCGGACCGGAAAGCCTCAGCTTCCGGGCGGCGCCTCGCGGACCGCGCGCATGATGAACCCGATGATCTCGTTAAACACCTGCTCCTCCTTCAACTTGCCGACCGGCCTGAACCAGCGCAGATGCCAGTTCACGACGCCCAGCACATTGAAGGCCATGATTTTCGTCTCGTCCGTGCGAACGATGCCGGCAGCTTTCAGCCGCTCGATCTCGCCCACGTAAATCTCCAGCACTTCCTTCTGGACCCGGCGGTTGGCCCGCTTGCCCATCGGCGACAGACGTTCCTCGTCAATGAAGAAAATCTTCGATTCCCGGTGATGCTGGACGGAGGCCTCCAGGTGGGCGCGCACCAGGGCCGTCAGCCGTTCCAGCGGGTCCTGCTTGTCAGCCAGCGCCGCGTGCAGCTTTTCCGGCAACGCCTTCACCGAATATTCGAGAATGGCCAGCCACAGCGCCTCCTTGTTCTCGAAATAATGGTAGACGTTGGACACACTGCGTCCGACCGCCGCCGCGATATCCCGGATGGACGTGCCCGCGAACCCGTTCTTGGCGAACAGATCCACCGCGACCTCCACCAGCTCGTCGCGGCCCTTGGGGCTCTCGACCATGGCGCTCACTCCCTTCAGTTTTAGCACTCGCGCCATGAGTGTTACGCCCCTCCCCATCTGACGGCAACCACCGCCCGCTTTGCGTTCTCCGCCGCCCAACCCATTAGATCGAACGACCGTTCTAGTCATGATCGAAAGCCGCCATCGCTGTCAAGCGAGCACGAGGTGATTTTTCGACTTTTGAGTTAATTGCATGTTATAAAAGGAATTATTCGAATACCATCGACACATAGACCTTCATCCCGACATTTTTCACGTGCGCGAACTCGAACGATCGTTCTATCCTTGGCTCGAATCGCGGTCAGCAGACGACGGGCGGACACACCGCCCGGCGCGATGACCCAAGGGGGGAGATGAAGTTCGATGGCGGATACCGTGAACTCCGATTTTCTGCTGTGCGCGGGCCGCCGCCTGCACGTCCGGCTGTGGCACCGCACCGGTACGCGCACGGTGGTGATCTGGCACGGGGTGACCGGCACCTGTCGCGACCATGATGCGCTTGCGGCACACATCGCGGGCCGCGGCTGGCGCGTGATCGTGCCCGACGCCCTGGGCTGCGGCCTGTCGGACTGGGCACAGGATGCCGACCATGACCACAGCCTGACCTCATACGCCGACATGGCCCGCGATCTGCTGCGCCAGCTCGATGCGCCCGTAGTAGATTGGATTGGCACATCCAAGGGCGGCGGGCTGGGCATCGTGCTGGCCGGCGCGCCCGACAGCCCGATCCGTCGCATGGTCCTCAACGACGTCGGCCCGACCCTGCCCGCGAGTTTCTGCACGGCCATCGCCAAGCGGCTGGCGGATCCGCCGACCTTCGACAGCTACGCTGATTTTCGCAGCCATCTCGCGCGCTTCATCGAGCGCGGCGGCGGCCTGGTCGACGACGCCATGCTCGACCATCTGACCCTGGTCTGGGGCCGCCGCAGCGACGATGGTCGCGTCACCTACCACCATGACCGCGCATTGGCCGGCCAGTTCCTCCATCACCCGGAGGATTTCGCGCTGTGGCCGCAATGGGACGCCATGACCTGCCCGGTCCTGCTGTTGCGCGGTGAGTTGTCCCCGGTCCTGTCAGCTGCCGAAGCCGAGGAGATGACCCGTCGCGGCCCTCGCACGACACTGGTGACGCTGGCCGGCCAGGGGCATGTCAATTTTCTCGATCACCCCGAGCACTGGCAGGCGATCAATGCCTTTCTCGACAACTGACGCGGCAATCCCAACGCCGCACCACCAACCATCATGAGGGAGACAATAATGGGACGGGTACAGGACAAGGTGGCGATGGTGACGGGCGCGGCCCAGGGTCTCGGGCTGGCCATGGTCCGGGCACTGGCGGCGGAAGGTGCGCGCGTGGTGCTCACCGACATCGACGCGCCGCGGGGCGAAAACGAAGCGGCGGCGCTGCGGGCGTCCGGCCATCAGGCCATGTTCTGCCAGCATGACGCCACCAGCGAGGACGACTGGACCCGGGTGATGGCAGCGGTGCTGCAGGCCCATGGCCGGCTGGATGTGCTCGTCAACAACGCCGGTGGTGGCGTCGACTGCGACATCGAGCAGATGACGCTGGAGCATTTCCAGTGGATGGTGAAGCTGAATCTCGACAGCGCCTTCCTCGGCACCAAACTCGCCATCGAGGCAATGAAGGCAACCGGCGGCGGCTCGATCATCAACGTGTCGTCGGTGGGCGGCCTGGTCGGCACCGCGCCCCTGCCCGCCTATTCCGCCGCCAAGGCCGGGGTCAAGCTGCTCTCCAAGTGCGTCGCCCTGCATTGCGGCCAGCGCGGCTACAACATCCGTGTCAACAGCATTCATCCCGGCCTGATCAAGACCGCCTCGGCCATCGACGTCACCAAGATGGCGACTGGCATGGAGGAAGAGGACGCGCTGAAGGCCTTTGCCGCCATGCACCCGATCGGCCGGGTCGGCAACCCGCCGGAGATCGCCGCCGGCGTCGTCTTCCTTGCGTCCGACGACTCCAGCTTCATGACCGGTTCGGAGCTGGTGATCGACGGCGGCTACACCGCGCAATAACCTCAATCGGCTACGGAGAATGGCTCGGCGACGGCGTTAGACGCCCGCCGGGCCAAGGCCTTCGGCATAACATGCTTGCTATGTGATTGGAAAAGCTGGGGCGACCGAGGGGACTTGAACCCCCAACCCCTGGTACCACAAACCAGTGCTCTAACCAATTGAGCTACGGCCGCCACGACGCTAAGACGCGCGTTCATAAAAGCGATGCTGCCTAGCGTCAAGGGACTCCGCGAACATGTCTGACACACCCACCGCACAACCCGCAACGCCGGCCGTTGCCGCCAACGACACCATCGTCCGTTTCGGCTTTCCTGCCACGCTGGTGGCCGATTATGCGCACTGGCAAGTGCTGCTGCGGCCGGCCCAGCCAACCCTGGGTTCGCTGATCCTTGCTGCCAAGTCCGATGCCATCGCCTTCAGCGCCCTGCCGACTGACGCCTTCGCCGAACTGGCGCGTGTCAGCGCCGACATCGAGTCGGTCCTGCGGCGCCTGGTTGCCTATGAGAAGCTCAACTATCTGATGCTGATGATGGTGGACCCGCATGTCCACTTTCACGTCATCCCGCGCTACAGCGGCTCACGAACCGCCTGTGGCCTGACCATCACCGACTCCGGCTGGCCCAAGACACCCGATCTCGGCGCGGCGATCAACCTCGACACGACTCAGGTCGAGACCTTGTCGCAATGGCTCACCGCGCAGTGGCCGACAGCCTGACCACGGCCGGCAACAAGGCCGCCTCGGGATAGCCGCCTAGTTGCGGGGCGCCAGCAGATCATCAAGCAGAGCCGGCTTCCCGGCCAACCGCTCCAGGTGCGGGTAGCGCAGACCCCCGGTGTAGTTGATCTCGACGGTCTGATACCGCTCGTCACGCTTGGTCAGCAGGCGTATCGGCGCCGCGCCGGGCTTGGCGGCGGCGGTGACAGCCGCCTTGAGGCGTTCAGCCGTGTAGGCCATGTCATTCACCGCCACCAGCGTCACGCCGGCCGCCAGTCCCGCACTGAACGCCGGACTATCCCAGCTGACTTCGGTCAGCCGCCCGCCCTTGTCCGCCACAAGGCCGAGGGAGAATGTCAGATCGAGAACGCCGCGCCGGCTTTCCCATACTCTGAAGTAGGCGGTGGGAGCGTCCTTGAAAACCAGGCGGTACCCCCCTCTCTCGATACCTCCAAGCGGCGCGCGTTCATGTGAATCGAGCCGTTCGCGAAGAAAGGCCGCCCAGTCGTAAGGCATTACCATGCTCAACGTTGTCACCACATCGTCGACCGCATAGGTCATCGGCCCCAGTTCCCCGTCGTGCACGCCAAAAAACGCCGCCGCGAAATCGTCGAGCGACCGTCTTCCACCGGTTCGTTCACGAATCAGCTGATCGACATCGAGCCAGAGCAGCATGCCCTCGGAGTAATAGTCCTCGCGACGCTGCCAGCTGCGCCAGGGCAACGGCCGCCGGTTGGCGAGAATCGGATCGTTGGTGGTATCCTGCAGCGACCGCCATTGCCGCCCGACGCGGGCATCGTAGGTGGCAGCGACTGTTGCCATGGCCTCGATCACCTGCTGCCTGTCGATCAGGCCGGAACGTGCGGAGAGCACCCAGCCCCAGAACTCCGTCTGCCCTTCATAGACCCACAACAGGCTGTCCCGCATCGGCATGTGATAGTCGGGAGTCCACAGTTCGGCCGGCCGGCGGAACTTGCCATTCCAGCTGTGCACGAACTCGTGGGGCAGCAGATCGCGGTCGGGGAAGCTCTGCGCCCAGCCGGTGAAGTAATCGGGCGCCATGCCGTTTTCGCTCGACTGGTGATGCTCCAGCCCGATGCCACCCAGCCTGTCGCTCAATGCCAGCAGGAAATCATAGTGGGCGAAATGGCGCGATCTGAACACCTTGTAGGTTTGCGTCACCATCTTGCGATGAATTGCCAGTTGCGCGTCGCTGACAGTCAGATCGTCTGGCTTGTCTGCAAAAACGTTCAGGTACACGGGCACCCGGGCACCGGGATCGAGATCCAGCTTCTTGAAGTGCCGACCGGCGAAGACGGGCGAGTCCATCAGCATCTCGAACGACACTGTCCGGAAATCCACCCAGCCGTCACCACGCGCCGTGCCGCGCAACGCGGTACCATAGTGCCAGTCCGCCGGTAGTCGCACACTGGCGGCGACCGGAATGCCGCGCGTGAAATAGCCTGCCGGGTAAAAGGCCATCGCCAACCATTGCAGGTTGAGCATCTCATCCGTCATGACGATCCGCCCGACCCGGCCTTCAACCGGCGAGAGATACTGGAAGTCGAGCGTCAATGCCTCGACCCCCTCGGGCACCGAGACATGAAAGGCGGACATTTCCGTCACGTCCCGTGTCCAGGTCAGGCGCTGTCCGTTGGCGGTGATAACGAGACCGGCCATCTTGTCGGCATCGCCGCGCGGCGTGTGCCCGCCCGGAATCCATTTGGGGAACAGCAGCGTCATCGGTCCGGCGGCCGCAACCGGAATCGTCTGCCGCACGCGGAAGATGCGGCGAACGATGTCGGTGGCGTCCACCTCAAGGCGCAGGGTACCCGGATAAGCGATATCGCGTGGCTGAGCGATCGCCGCCGGCGGCGCCAGAGGCTGCGGTGGCACCAGAGCTTCCGCCAGTGCCCCGCCAGGCATGGCCGGTGCCAGCAGTGACACGGCCAGGATGACACGTTTCAACCAACGCTTCACGCAATTCCCCCAAGAACGATAGGCGATACAGGCTCATGACACCCCATGATCCTGCTTGGTGCGGTCCGGAATGTCGAGGCTGGCAACGTTGCCGGACGCCGGAATGCGGGAGGTATCCCGTCCGGACGGTCGCGCACCTGGCGAATGCTCAGGCGCTCAGGCGGATCGCCTCGGCGCGGGACCACTGCGCCGTCAGCGCGCGCGCGCGCTCGACGTCGGCAGGAAAGTCCACCTCACCCCATCCATGACCTTCGATGGAAACGACGTTCACCGGGTTAGTCTCGGCGATACGACCAATCACCCGCAGGTACCATGACTTCACGCCTTCCGCGGTATGCATCACGGTGTCGACGGTATCGGCGAACAGCCTGGCACCCGCCCCCTTGAAGACCAGAAAACCGATGGACTCGGCGTTGACCTGCTCCAGCGGCAAGGTCTTGCCGATGGCGAGCAGGCGGCTACCGGCGCGCACCACCTTCATGTCATCGGCGTCATAGGTAGACTTAACATCAATGGTAACGTTGATACCTTCAACCGCCTGGGCCAGCACCGCCGCCACCAGCGCCGGCGTCACCAGCGTGTCGCCGTTGAGAATCAGGAAGTCTCCTTCCATCATGAGCGGCCGGGCCAGCCACACCGACCCCAGATTGTCGGCCACCTGATAGAATGGGTTGAACAGGGTACGCACCCGCGCCCCGCCGAAATCGCGCGCCGCCAGATGGGCCTCGACCTTGTCGGACTGGAAGCCAACCACCACCACGATGTCATCGATGCCATTGGCCAGCAGCGCATCGAGTTGCCAGTCGAGCAATGTTCGCCCCGAGCAGTCAATCAGGCACTTGGGCTTGTCCGCCGTCAATGGCAGCAGGCGAGACCCCTGGCCAGCACTCAAGATGATCGCACGCATGACAGCTCCATCGTTGCGCAATCGTTCTGTAACCCTACCTTCACGATTGTTCCCAAATATGGCGCCCTCAAGGCGGCGACAAGGCGACCCGACAACTGCGCTGCCCATTCATCAGGCAATCGCACAAGAAATAGGCACACCTGCGCCCGTCCGGTCAGCGACCACTGCGCCCACGCTCACTGCTGGCCACGGATTCCGCCACCTGACGGATTGGCACGCCATTTGCTGATGTGACGGCGACCAGCAGAGTGGAGGTGACAACGCGTGAAAAAGATCGAGGCGATCATCAAGCCGTTCAAGCTGGATGAAGTGAAGGAAGCGCTCCACGACATCGGCGTGTCCGGCATCACCGTGCTCGAAGCCAAGGGCTTCGGCCGGCAGAAGGGCCACACCGAGTTGTATCGCGGCGCCGAGTACGTCGTCGACTTCCTGCCAAAGGTGAAAATCGAGGTCGTGGTTGACGACGCGGTGGCGCCACGGGCGGTGGAAGCGATCCAGCAGGCGGCACAGACCGGCCGGATTGGCGACGGCAAGATCTTCATCTCGACGATCGATGAGGCAATCCGCATTCGCACCGGCGAACGCGGCGTCGACGCGATCTAGAGAACAGCTTAAAAAACCCCTGAAATCCAGAGACTCAACAAAACTGAAGGATAGAGATCATGGCAGCAGCCGACGTCAGCAACGTCCTGAAAATGATCAAGGACAACGAGATCGAATGGGTCGATCTGCGTTTCACCGATCCCCGCGGCAAGTGGCAGCACCTGACCATGTGCGCCGGCGTCATCGATGAGGACAACCTGACCGAGGGCTTCATGTTCGACGGTTCGTCGATCGCCGGCTGGAAGGCCATCAACGAGTCCGACATGATCCTGAAGCCGGACCTGGAAGCGGTCTACATGGATCCGTTCTCCGCCCAGCCGCTGATGGTCATCTTCTGCGACATCCTGGAGCCCGCCACCGGCGCCGGCTACAACCGCGATCCGCGCTCGATCGCCAAGCGCGCCGAGGCCTACCTCAAGTCGACCAAGATCGGTGACACCGTCTATGTCGGCCCGGAGCCCGAGTTCTTCGTGTTCGACGACGTGAAGTTCAAGATCGACTATGCCGAGGCCAGCTACAAGCTGGACGACATCGAGAACCCCGGCAACACCAACCGTGACTATCCGGAAGGCAACCTGGGTCACCGTCCGCGCGCCAAGGGCGGCTACTTCCCGGTCGCGCCGGTCGACAGCTGCCACGACCTGCGCTCGGAGATGGTGTCCACCCTGCTGGCCATGGGCCTGCCGATGGACAAGCACCATCACGAGGTCGCCACCTCGCAGCACGAGCTGGGCATGATGTTCGGCACCCTGACCACCACCGCCGACCGCGTGCAGCTCTACAAGTACGTTGTGCACATGGTTGCCCACAGCTACGGCAAGACCGCGACCTTCATGCCCAAGCCGATCCGCCTGGACAACGGCTCGGGCATGCACACCCACCAGTCGATCTGGAAGGGCGGCAAGCCGCTGTTCGCCGGTGACAAGTATGCCGGCCTGTCGGACACCGCGCTGTTCTACATCGGCGGCATCATCAAGCACGCCAAGGCGATCAACGCCTTCACCAACCCGACCACCAACAGCTACAAGCGCCTGACCCCGGGCTTCGAAGCCCCGGTGCTGCTCGCCTATTCGAGCCGCAACCGCTCGGCCTCCTGCCGTATTCCCTACGGTTCGAGCCCGAAGGCCAAGCGCGTCGAGATCCGCTTCCCGGATCCGCTGGCCAACCCCTACCTGGCGTTCGCCGCCATGCTGATGGCCGGTCTCGACGGCATCGAGAACAAGATCCACCCCGGCGATGCCATGGACAAGAACCTCTACGAACTGCCGCCGCGCGAGCTCAAGAAGGTACCGACCGTGGCCGGCAGCCTGCGCGAGGCGCTGGTCGCGCTGGACAAGGGTCGCAAGGTCTTCACCAAGGGTGGCGTGTTCGACGACGACTTCATCGACAGCTACATCGAGCTGAAGATGGAGGAAGTGACCAAGTACGAACTGACCCCGCACCCGGTCGAGTTCGACATGTACTACTCGTCGTAAGACGAACCCGGCCCTGCCGGGAGCCAAACAAGACCCGGTCGGCGCTGTCGCCGGCCGGGTTTTTCTTTGCCGGTCATCACGGTGCGCCAGACCATTGTCAGTGTCCGAGGTTCACGCCGTCCCCATGGCAAGGGCCGCGGATCGAGATCTCCTCGCACGCGCAATATGCTAATGGCAACATCCTGCGCGGATCACCTGCGGCCAGCTGCCGCCCGCCGCCGACCACGTCCCTGATCAGTCATTCCCCTGCCGGCGCCAAGCATGTTGCCACAAAGTCACACCGCAAACACTCGCGCGAGGCATGCCACTGATGCTGCGTCGCACAAAAAAGAACGGCCCGGCAAAGCCGGGCCGTTCCCCTGATCGTTACTTCAGGCAGGGCTTAGAAGGAAGCGCCCAGCGTGAACACGACAGCAGCGTCGCCGGCATGCTTGATGTCGGCAGGGCTATTGCCGAAGTAACCGGTCTCGCCCTTCGACTTGTTGGTGTCGACGTAAGCCGCGGTCAGCGTGAAGTTCTTGTAAGCGAACGACGCGCCAATGCTCCAGTCGAGCTTGGAGTCACCATAAGCGAAAGCGCCATCCTCATAGCCCAGCGACGCCTTCAGGGTCACCGGAGTCTCCGGAATGGCATAGGACACGTTGGTGTAGACGTACCAGTTGTCCTCGGTGGTGTTCGACTGATCCGGCGCGTAGAAGATGCCCAGCGCCGCGGTCGCCGGACCGACCTCGCCATTCACTTCGCCCTGGATTTCATAATAATCCAGACCCTTGGCATCCGGATACAGATAGCCGATGCCGCCGAGCTTCCAGCCGATATTGCTGACCGAACCGGTCAGGCCGGCATACACGTCGACTTCACTGGCGCCGAAGGTGTTCTTGTCGCCGGTCGACGCCCAGGTGCCCGCGAAGAAGCTCACGGCGTCGGTGATGGTGTAGGACAGGTCCATACCACCCTGGAAAGCAACGCTTTCCTGGTTCAGCGACACACCACGGAAGCGGTAGTCCGAAGTCACCGACGCATTGGCGGTCAGGCTCAGCGGACCTTCTTCCTCAGCGCGGGCGGCGCCGGCGGCAAAAGCGCCAGCGGTAACAGACGCCAGCAGCGCCAGCTTAAAGGTGTTCTTGATCATTTCGTAAGTCTCCGTTGCCGTTAATTTGATCTCTTCTCTCTCGGAACCACTCGGGAGCCGAATACGCGGATTGTTTTTTCTTTCCACGGTCTGGCCAACTACGCCGTCCAGACGAGATACGGATCGTTTCAACGTCACGAATCTGACGCATTTACATTGCGTTGCACAAGGAAAATGTCGACCACCCCCCGGATTAGCAACAGCACTGTTGCAATTATCCCACAGCAAGGAAGGCGGAGCGTGCCCGGCGCGCGACAGTCCGAAAACGGACCTCAGGCGAAAAAGAAACGGGCCGGGTTTGTGGCCCGGCCCGAGTTTAATCCTTGGGGAGGATCGCCTGTTCGGCCTGATCATATTGCAGCGCATCATTTCATTTTGCAATGCAAAAAACGCACGAACACGCAGATTGTTTGCGGAGCCACCCAATTGCCTGATCTGACATATTTTTTGACGTTTAAGAGCTGTTTACCCCTGCCCCTTTAGGCTCTCCAACTGGTGAGACCGCCGGGCAATATGGCCCGGCACCAGGCAAGGACAGGCGAGAATCGTGTTTCAGGGGGCTATCATTCGCTCAGGAATCGAAGACATGCCACACCCTTTCCCAGGGTCGCGTCCGTCAAGGTGGTGTAATTTCGGCTGTGGCCGTGGGCCATCGTCAGGCGGCTTTGGCGGTGATGTGTAGGGGCTGATTTTCCTCCTCGATCATGGGTTGGTTGAGTTCGGCCATGCCTT
>NZ_JBEUDS010000022.1:0-59055 GCF_041060555.1 Parapedomonas caeni
GCAAAACCTCAACCTGCCGAAGCTTCGTGACGATCTCGTCGGGCTTGTGTCGCTTGTTTGCCATTGTGGTCCTCCTTCATGGTCAAAACCATACTTCAAGGTGGACCCGTTCAATGGGGGTGGATCATACATGCCTTCCAGCTTCAGCCAGGCGTCATCGCCCCACTGCCGGTAGGCCGCCAGCAGCGTCTCGGTGTCGCTGTGGGTCGTGAAGCGATGCCCGGCCGCCTCCAGCGCCGGCCGCAGCGCCCGATGATTATAGATTTCTCCATTGAAAACAATGACATGACGACCATCCGGGCTCTGCATCGGCTGGTGACCACCGGCCAGGTCGACAATGCTGAGGCGACGCATCCCGATGCCCAGCCGGTCCTCGGCGAGGAACAGGCCGCCATCATCCGGCCCACGGTGAAAGATCGCGTCGCACTGATCGGCAACGGCGGCGCGCAGCCCCTCGCGACTCCGCCGTGGATACCAGCCCGCAATGCCACACATCCGCTCTGCCCCGATTATTTTCCGTCACCGGCGCCGCGCTGATCTGGTCAGGACACCGGCTGCGAGACGGGCTGTATCAGACAAATGGCCACCTCGCTAGGATAGGCGGTCACGCCCGATCTGCCGAGCGGCCAGCCCACCGTCGCCCTGTCACCACCGCCACCGGCGAACGCCTGCCCCATGCCCAGGCTCTGGCAACGTCTCCGCACGTGGTCACACGGACGCCATTGCGTCACCGCGCTGTCAGAAAAGTGTCACGCAATAACGGTACAGACTCGTTCCGTAATAGACACGGGACCAGAGATCATGACCAAAGCTGCATATGTTGCGTCTTCCCTGCTGTGCACGGTGGCGCTGCCAGTGCTTGCCCAGACGCAGGCCACCCCCACCGCCGCTCCTAATGCCGGCGCCCCTGCCGCCGCCGAGGCATCCGCCGAGACGTTCGAGTATGCCGGCGAGATCATCGTCACCGCCCAGAAGCGCGCCCAGCGCATCTCCGAGGTGCCGATGGCGATCAGCGCCTACGACGGCGCCTTCCTCGACCAGATCGGCGCCACCGAACTGGTGCGCATCGCGCAGATCACCCCCGGCGTGACGCTGCAGCTGCAGGACCGGCTGCTGCCGGGCATCTCGATGCGCGGCATCACCTCCGACGACACCTCGCCGGCCGCCGAGCCGCGCGCGGCGCTGTTCCAGGACGGCGTGCCGATCACCCAGATCGCCTCGGCCTACACCGAAATGTTCGACATCGACCGCGTGGAAGTGGAAAAAGGCCCGCAGTCGACGCTGCACGGCCGCTCGGCGCTCAACGGCGGCATTTCGGTGTTCCAGAAAATGCCCACCGACACGCTGGGCGCCGAGTTCAAGGGCGGCATCGGCGACCATGAGTACAAGCTGCTGCAGGGCGTGGTGAACCTGCCGCTGTCGGAGAGTTTCGGCGTCCGCGTCGGCGCGCTGATGCACAAGCAGGACGGCTTCCTGAAAGACAGCGAAAGCGACGCCACCTACAACAACGTCGACAGCAAGGCGCTGCGGCTGACCGCTCGCTACGCGCCGACCGAGGTGTTCTCGTTCCGCTTCGCCGGCAGCTACGACTATGACGACACCGACAGCGGCGGCGCCTTCAAGTCCGGCCTGTTCGTGCCGCTCGACCAGACCACCGGCGCGGTGGCCGGCGACACCCGCTTCTGGACGCCGACCCACATCGGCACCTTTGGCGAGATGCCGGACGCCTACAGCCGGCGCAAGGTGCTGGGCCTGAGCGGCACCACCGACATCCGCCTTGGCGACCACCTCGCCGTCACCGCCATCACCGGCTATCGCTGGTACACCGCCTGCCAGGCCGGCGACATCGACGGCACGCCGACCAACATCATCGCCTACGAGCAATGCAACGGCGGTCGCCAGGTATCGCAGGAAGTGCGGCTGAACATCACCGATCTCGGCCCGTTCGAGGGCTTTGTCGGCGCCAGCTACTTCCATGCCCGCAACACCTTGGCGGTCGACCTCGGCTCCGACGAGCGCGCGGTGGCGCTGCTGCTCAACGGCACGCTGCGGGCCCGCGCGCCGACCGGGCTGACCAACAGCCAGATCAACACCCTGCTGGGCGCGCGCGCCAGCGCGCTCAAGGCCTTCCACGTCGACCACAAGGAACAGACCGCCAGCATTGACACCTACGACCTGTTCGCCGATGGCACCGTGCACCTCACCGACCAGCTGGAGGCCTTCGCCGGCGGCCGCGTGACATGGGACAAGAAGGACGTGTCACTGCTGGCCAACACGCCGCTGGGCGTCTCCCGCCTCACCGGCCGGGGCCTGCTGATCACCTCGACCCCGGGTGGCGAGGCGATCAGCGGCGCGCACAGCTCGACCCTGCTCACCGGTCGCGCCGGTCTGCGCTTCGTGCTCGATCCGACGATCAATTTCTATGCCGTCTATGGCATCGGCAAGCGGCCGGAGGTGCTGGAACTGACCTCGGCCGGCACCAGCTCGGTGACGCCGGAGGAAACGCTGAAGTCGGCCGAGGCCGGCGTGAAGGTGCGGCTGTTCGACGGCCGGCTGATCGGCGACGCCTCGGTCTACCACTACAAATATTCCAACTTCCAGACCATGCAGCGCCTGAACGGCGTGCTGGTGTCGTTCAACGCCGGCGCCGCCAGCGCCACCGGCATCGAGGCGCAGGCCAACTGGCGGGCGACCGAGTGGCTGTCGCTGTTCGGCACCTTTGCCTACAACCACGCCCGCTTCGGCGCCGGCGCCTATGAGGGCAACCGCTTCCGCAACAGCCCGGACACCAAGTTCGCCCTCGGCTTTTCCGCCGAGGCGCCGCTGTCGGCCGGCACGCTGAGCCTGTCGCCGATGTACAGCTGGCAGTCGAAGATCTTCTTCTCCGACGACAACGACCGCGCCGACCTGCAGGTGCGTTCGCCGGCCGCCTTCTCCGATACCACGGTGGACGAATATCAGAAGAGCTACGGCCTGCTGAGCGCCAAGCTCGGCTTCGAACCCCGCGAGGGCAACTGGTCGGTGGCGGTGATCGGCGACAATCTGCTCGACACCAAGTACATCGTCGATGCCGGCAACACCGGCGACGTGTTCGGCATGCCGACGTTCGTCAGCGGCACGCGGCGCGCCGTGCGCTTCGAGCTGTCCATCAAGCTGTAACCGACAGGGTTCAGGGGAGACGGTGGCCGCCGTCTCCCGCCCCGCCGGTGGCGGGACACCAGGAGACAAGACAATGACCGTGACCGTCGATCGTCGCAAGGCGCTGGGAGGATTGGCCGGCATCGCCGCCTGCCTGACACTGAGCGGCACCGCCCGCGCCGCCAGCCGTGACGAGGGGCGGTTCCTGCACGGTGTCGCCTCGGGCGATCCGCTGCAGGACCGGGTGATCCTGTGGACCCGGGTGACGCCGGACCGGCCGGACGCCGCCCGCCTGACGGTCGAGTGGGAAATCGCCACCGACGCCGCGTTCCGCCACATCGTCGGCCGGGGCCAGGCGGAGACTGGCGCTGAACGCGACTTCACGGTCAAGGTCGATGCCGCCGGGCTGCGGCCGATGACGCGCTACCATTACCGTTTCCGCAGCGGCGAGCGCCTGTCGCCGGTCGGCCAGACCCAGACGCTGCCCGCCGGCCGGGTTGACCAGATGGTCATCGCCGTGGCCTCCTGCGCGCTGTATTCCTGCGGCTTCTTCAACGGCTACCGCGAAATCGCCAACCTCCCCCGGCTCGACCTGGTGCTGCATCTGGGCGACTACATCTACGAATATGGCGGCGCGCCGGACCAGCTCGGCATGACCATCGGCGAAAAAATCGGCCGGGTGCCGCTGCCACTCAACGAGGCGGTGACGCTGGCCGACTATCGCCAGCGCCACGCCTGCTATCGCGCCGACCCCGACCTGCAGGCCGCGCACGCGCGCGCGCCGTGGATCTGCGTGTGGGACGATCATGAAGCCGCCAACGACAGCTGGCCCGGCGGCGCGCAGAATCACGATGCCGGCGAAGGCGACTGGACCACGCGGCGGGACGCCTCGGTACAGGCCTATCTCGAATGGATTCCCCTCCGCGAGCCGGCGCCCGGTCAGCCGCGCACGGCGATCAACCGCACCTTCGAGCTGGGCGATCTCGCGACACTGGTGATGCTGGAAAATCGCTACATGGGGCGCAGCCGGCAGGTCGACCTGCGCAATCCGAAAGATGTCGCCTGGCAGGCGGTCGATCTCACCGATCCGGCCCGGCCGGCCGTGGTCACCGACCGGGCGCTGGCGGCACGCCTGCTGGGTGCCGCCGCCAAGGGCGAGCCGCTGCCGGCGCCCTATGACCTGCGCGTCGACGTCGAGTCACTGCGCCGGGCCATCGCCGACCCCAGCCGCTCGGTGCTGGGCGACGTGCAGGAAAACTGGCTGCGCGACCAGCTGCGCGCCTCCGCCAGCGCCGGCAAGCCGTGGCAGCTGATCGGCAACGAGGTGGTGATGGCGCGCACCACCGGCGCCGACATCATCGGCGCGTTCGGCCCGGAACGCTGGAGCCGGGCGATCCAGGCGGCGGCGCCCAAACTGCGCCCGTGGCTGAAGCAGATCGCCACCCTGCCCGCCGACATTCCCTTCGAATTCGACGGCTGGAACGCCTATCCCGGCGCGCGGGCACGGATGAACGCCATCCTGTCGGAAGCCGGCGTACGCCCCATCGTGCTGTCCGGCGACAGCCATGCCTTCTGGATCAACGAACTGTCGGATGCAGCGCATCCGCGCCTCGCCGCCGAAATCGGCACCACCGCCATCACCAGCAGCAGCCTCGGCAACATGCTGGGCAATGTCGAGCTTGGCCCGGCCTTCACCGAGGGCTGCCCGGAAGTGCTGTACTGCAACCAGCTGACCAAGGGCTTCGCCCTGCTGACGCTGCGTGCCGACGAGGCGCGGGTCGACCTCATCGGTCTGTCCACCGTGCTCAGCCGCTCCTACCAGGCCTTTACGCTGAAAAGCGCGCGCATACGCCCCGGCGCCACCGGCGGCATCGCCGCGATCGACTGGCTGTGAACCGGATTTCAGGGACGGGATGATCTGGTCGGCGGCAGGCCCGCCCGCCTGTGGCCTCACGCCGCCGGCGGGCGCGTCACCAGCGCGATCGCCTGATCGACCAGGCTGTCGATCTGCGCCTGCGTCAGCGACACGCGGCGGAACGTCAGATGATACATGAAGCTGCCAATCAGGGTGTGCATCACGAAATTGAGATGCGCTTCCGGCGCGTCGGGGGCGAGGCGGCGCAGTTGCGTGAAATAATAGGGCGTGATGCCGGCCAGATGGGCATCGAGCGCCTGGGCGATTTCCGGTGAGGTATGCGCCACCGAGGCAACGTTGAGCAGCGCGCTGCCGCGTTCGCCCGACAGATAGGTGACGCCGATTTTCACCAGATCGCGCAGGGCCTCGCGCGGCGTTATTTTCTGCTCGTCCGGCGGTGCCAGCGACAGCAGCGTATTGCGCAGCACCGAGGCGACCAGGTGAACCTTCGAGGTGTAACGGCGATAAATGGTCGGCCGGTTGCAGCCGACTTTCGCGGCAATCGCCTCGAACGTCAGGGCATGATAGCCCTCGTTCGCCAACAGCTGCCAGGTCGCGGCCTCGATCCGGCGGCTTTTTTCAAGGTCCATCGGCCTGCCCGGCCGGCGCTTGTCCATCGTCGTCGCCGAAATTCCATCCATGACATCACGGTATGGAAGACGTACGCCGCCAGCGCAACCCCCTCAACGAGGCCAGCCAGCAGGCCGCCCGTCATGCGCGCCCATCAGCGGTCGGGGGTCACATGCACACACAGCGGCATCGCAAGGTGCCGCGGCACGACCCAACCCGGATGGGGCTTCATGACACCGCCTCATGGCCCGGACGGGATCGCGACAAGACAACCCACCATCACGCGCGGGCGGGCGTTCAAAACCCGTGACGCCATCGATCCACCGAAATATTCGTCAGATCGATCGATAAACACCGGATTGATCATGAGCATAAATGTCATGCACGAAGCTTATGCGCTTCCAGCGAGGCTCACTGGTCAAGGACAACGGCAGGCATGGCAACATCAAAGGCAAACACACCCTCCGTGATAACACCCGACGCCGTTTCGACCGTGATCTTCGATTGGGCCGGTACGGTTCTTGACTTCGGTTGCGTGGCCCCGGTCGCCGCGTTTCGACAGGCTTTTTCCGAGCAGGGGCTGGACATCAGCGAGGCGGAAGCACGCGCCCCCATGGGCTCGGCGAAGCGCGAACACATCGAGCTCATTCTTGCCCAACCCGATGTGCAACAGCGGTGGCGGCGCACGCATGGCGGCCCATCGCTTGCCGTCGATGTCGACCGCCTCTACGACGCCTTTCTGCGCGTGGATGCCGAGATCTCTGCACAGTACAGCCGTTTGATTCCCGGCACGCTGGAGACCATTGGCGTGCTCCGCGATCAGGGGATCGCGGTTGGCAGCACGACCGGCTACCCGCGCAGCATCATGGCCACGCTCGCGCCACTTGCGCAAGCGCAGGGCTACAGTCCGGACTTCTGCGTGACCGCGGATGAAGTCGCACACGGACGACCCTGGCCGGACATGCTGCTCGCCAACGCCCTGGCGCTCAACGTTCGGGACGTCCGTACCTGTGTCGTTGTCGACGACAGCCCGAGCGGCCTGATCGCGGCGCGTGCCGCCGGCATGTGGGCGGTGGGTGTTTCGGTGAGCGGCAACGAGGTGGGGATGTCGCTTGAAGGCTGGTCGGCACTTGATGAGGCCGCACAAGCCCGACTGCGCCAAGCGGCGGAGGACAAACTGGAGAAGGCAGGTGCCCACTATGTGATCGACAGCATCACGGAACTCCTGCCGGTGATCCAGAATGTCAGCGAGCGACTGCAGGCCGGAGACAGGCCTTGAGTCAGTGGACATTTCACAATCCCGTCAAGATCCATTTCGGCAAGGACGCCTTCCGGGAAATCAGCGCCCTCACGAGAGCGCGGCCTTACGTGCTGGTCACACATCCGGATGCGGCGATGAAGCCCTGGATCGAGGCGCTCCGGGCGTCTTGCGGAGCCCCACTGCTGACAATCGACGGCATCGAACCGAACCCCACGTTGGACATGCTGGCCCGCATCACCGCGCAGTTGGCCGATTCAGGAGTCAGTCCGGAGATGTTCGTGGCACTCGGCGGAGGCTCGGTCATCGACTCCACCAAGTTCCTTGCCGCCAGTGGCGGTCGGTTTCATGACCTGCTCCAGGCAATCGAAACCGGCGCGCCCCTTTCCGAGCAGTCGTTGCCATTCGTCGCCATACCGACGACGGCGGGGACAGGCAGCGACCTCACCAAATGGGCGACGATCTGGGACACCGTCGGCGGGCGCAAGCTATCGCTCGAACGGGAGGACATCTACGCCGAGGCAACCATCATTGATCCGATGCTCACGACGAGCCTCCCCTGGCCGGTCACGCTGGCGAGCGGTCTTGACGCGCTCTCTCATGCACTGGAGAGCATCTGGAACATTCACGCCAGTCCTATTACCCGCGACTTCGCGATCAGGGCCACGACTGACATCATGAATGCCCTGCCCCGCCTGCGCGACAATCTCAGTGACATGGGAGCCCGTTCGCAGCTCGCCCGTGGCGCGCTTCGTGCTGGTCTTGCGTTTTCCAATACACGCACCGCAGTCGCCCACAACATATCCTACCCGATTACGTTGCATCACGGCGTCCCGCATGGAATCGCCTGTTCCTTCTGCCTGCCGGACGTGATGATAGCCGCCATCGGCGTTGATTCAGACTGCGATGCCGCGCTTGAAGAGATTTTCGGCGATCTTGGCGATGCGCCTTTCTGGCTTCGCGCCTTTCTCACCGGCCTGGGTGTTCCGGCAACGCCGCATGCATTGGACATTCCCCGCGATTCCTGGCGGCGCTATGTGGAGGCAGCCTTCGCAGGGCCGCGCGGGCGCAACTTCATCGGATCGGCGGATCGATTCCCCTACGCCGGCATCCAGCCGGTGTCCCAATGTGGCAGAGGATGACCAGGCATATGCATGGCACGGGCGCCGGCATCGCATTGGCGACAAACAGCGGGACACGAATGCGCAAGGCGCAGCAAAGGATGCTGCTCGCCGCGATGTTCTGCTACCTGTTCTTCTATACCGGGCGACAGACCTTCGGCTTCGCGATACCCGGCATAGAAGCCGAGTTCGGTGTTTCGAAGGAATCGCTCGGCTGGGCGAGTGCCGCGCTACTGTGGTGTTATGCCATCGGTCAGGCGATCAATGGCAATATCGCCGACAAATTCGGCGCCCGTCGGGTCATGAGTGCTGGCGCTGTGCTCTCGTGTGTGACGAACTGGGCGGTCAGCTTCTCCACAAGTCTCCTCAGCCTCGGCGCACTCTGGGGTCTCAACGGCTATTTCCAGGCGATGGGCTGGGCACCGGGTAGCAGGCTTCTCTCCAACTGGTTCGGGAAGCACGAAAGAGGAAGAGTCTTCGGGGCCTATGTATTCGCTGCCGGCATGGCCTCGGTGCTCTCCTTCGTCACGTCGATCCTGGTCGTCCATGTCCTGGAACTCGACTGGCGATGGATATTCAGGCTGCCGGTATTGCTCATGCTGGTTGGCGGCATTGTCTTCTATCTCGTCGCACGCGAACGTCCGGAGGACATGGGCCTGCCGTCACCGCACGACGATACCTGCACGGAAGGCACGAGTCCCGTGGTCGACGACGAGACGTCATGGTCACGCTACAAGGGCGTGCTGTCAAACTGGCGGCTGATTCTGGCCAGCCTCGCTATCGGCTTCCAGAACTCCGCACGATACGGTTTGCTTGTATGGGTCCCGGTTCATTTTCTGGGCACTGGCGCTGGCAGCGATGGTGCAAGCATCGCCCTGGCGCCGCAGTGGATCAGTGTAGCGCTGCCGGTCGGCATGGCGATCGGCGCCGCGACCAACGGCTGGGTATCCGACAATATTTTCGCATCAAGACGCTACATCGCCATTGTGCTGTACATGGCCCTGGCGACCGTTGCATCTCTGTGGATGTACGCCATTCCCGCGCACGAGGTCTATCTGGGACTCTGCATGCTCTTTCTGTGCGGATTCTTCGTGTACGGCCCGCAATCTTCCTTCTGGGCACTCTGCCCGGACCTTGTGGGGCACAAGCGTGCGGGAACCGCGATCGGCATCATGAATTTCTTCGCCTATCTCTTCGCGGGCCTCGGCGAGCCCCTGATCGGCAGTTTCCTTGATGCCCGGGACGATACGTCGCTGGTGTTTCTCATCGTTGCTGCGGCGAGCGCCGCCAGTGCGACGCTGGCCGCATTCATCCGACGATAGAGCCCGATCTATCAAAGACCACCATCAGCGCAGTTTCATCGCGGCGCCGACACCGCAGGCGGTCGGGGCCGATTTTGCGGCCTTGGCCTGACGCAGCGCCTCAAAAAAAGCACCTATCACCCGGCTGTGACGCCTTTCCCGCAGACAACAGACGTAAATGTGGGTCGTAACGGGTGAACCCGTTATTGGCAGCGGGTGCAACTGATCGTCTCCGACATACTCGGGTTCCGACACAGTGCCGATCCCGAGCCCCCGGATCACGGCCTCACGAATTGCCTCCCGGCTGCCGATTTCCATGGCAATCCGCGGGGTGCATCCGATCGCGGCAATGCCTTCCTCAAGCGCGCGACGGGTCGTCGATCCGCGTTCGCGCATCAGCAACCTCTCCTTTGCCAGATCCGCAAGTTCGATGGAATGGAGGGCCGCCAGCGGATGATCACGCCGGACGAAGGCGATAACCGGAAAACTGGCGTAATGCTGAACATGGTAGCGGTCGTCATCGGTGCTGCGCGCAAGGACACCGACGTCGCAGCTGTAGTCACTCAACTCCCTGAGAACAGTCTCGGAGTTGCCCAGCGCCATGGAGAGATAAATGCCGGGATAGCGGGCATTGAAGACCTCGATCATCTCGATGACATGGGAAGGACTGACCGCGCCGATTCTCAACTCGCCGCGCCGCAGATCGGCACTGTCCTTCAGCATCATGGCGGCATCATCTTCCAACCCGATCATCTGCCGGGCGACATGCAGAAGTTCATGCCCGATCTGCGTCAGTTCGATGCGGCGTCCACGGCGCTCGAACAGGAGAACGCCATGCTCTTCTTCAAGCGCCTGGATCTGGGAGGTTATCGTCGTCTGGCTCATTTTGAGCGCACGCGCCGCGGCGGTGAAACCGTTGTGGTGGGCAACAGCAACGAAGCTGCGCAACTGGCTTAACGTCACGACCGCGATCCATCGATATTATCGGTGGAAGTATCGATACCGCACGGCTCAATCGACAGCAATAGAGTCACGCACCCTTCCTAGATCGTGTCGGAAATGATCGCGATCTGCGGAAGCGCCACGCGCGCAGCAGGCGCGGTCCCGCTGAACACCAATAGGGGAATGAATGATGTCATCTCGCCACCCGGTCCTGTGCGGAACTGCTCTGGTGTCCATCCTGGCTGCACTTCCGCCTGCTCTAGCCCAGACCACCTCAGGAAACGCCGACGCTGCCGCGGTCAGCGTCATCAGCACCGACCAGGTTGCACTGCAAGCACCGGAGATCGTCGTGACCGGCACTCGGCTGCGTGGCGCTGAAGCCGGCGCCTTGCCAGTAACCGTGATCGACCGCTCGGACATTGAACTGCGCAACGGTTCCACCGGCGCCGACCTCTTCGCCACGCTGCCGTTCGCGGCACCCCCGCAGATCAACGAAGCGACCATCGCGTCGCAGGGCGCTCGCGGTGACGTTGCGTCCATCGACCTGCGTGGCATCGGTGCCGGGAATACACTGATGCTGATCAACGGCCGGCGAATTGCACCTCACCCGCTTTCGGGCACCGACCAGGGCGTGCCGGCGCTCTCACCCAATGCCAACGTGATTCCCACGGTGCTGCTTTCCCGCGTCGAAATACTTCGCGACGGCGCTTCGGCCATCTACGGCGCGGACGCCGCCGCGGGTGTCATCAATAACATCATCTCCGCGAACGCCTATGGCGGCCGCGTCAGTGGCAGCACCGCGCTCACCGAACATGGCGGCGCCGAAGAATATCGGCTGACTGGCGCGAATACGTTCAAGGTCGGCAAGACCTCGATCGGAATTGCCGTCGATCTCTTCAAGCGCAACGACCTGTTGTTCGCTGATCGCGAATGGGGACGCGACAGCGACCTTCGGCTCACACGTTCGCTGCCTGCCCCCTGGGATGGGCTGGCCGTAACCAATCCAGCCACCGGCACCCCCTTTTCTCTGGATAACGATCTCGACAACAGCAGCACGATCAACCACTACGGCCAGTATCGTCGCGGCTTCATCCAGTCCGATTACCTGACGTTCGTCAGCGGCCGGCCGGACGGCAACCGTGGCATCTCGACGGCCACAGCGCCGGCCGGGGGTGTCGCCACCATGGCCGCCAACGGGACGTTCTTCCTCTATCCCGACGCGACCGGCGCGGTGAATTTCAAGCAGACCACGCCATCGCGCAACCTGGGCAGCCCCGAGAACGAGTATTACGACAACCGCGTGAAAGAACGCGCGCTCATTCCAGGGCTCAAGCGCGTCAATGTTGCCTTGTTTGCCGAACATGAGCTGACCGATAGCATCACACTCTTCGGCGACGTCCTGTTCACGGCATCGCGCGCCAACAGCCAGCGCGAATCCGCGAACATGCAGAATGTCAACGAACCCGGCCTCTATGTTCCGGCGTCCAATCCCTACAATCCGTTTGGCGTTCGCTTCTACGATCCCGCCGGCCTGCCCAACGCGGATGGCACCCCCCGCATCCAGGGAACGCCCGCAGACGTCACCATCATTTCCGGTCTGATTCCGCAGGGCACGAAGAACCGCTACATTCAGGTCGACTCGACCTTCTATCGCGTGCTCGCCGGCATGCGCGGCAGTATCGGAAATGACTGGAACTGGGAAACCGGCCTGCTTGTCTCGGGCGCCTACAGTCATGAAACCGAGGAGAACATCTACCGCGAGTCGCTGCTGCGCCGGGCTCTCGATCGCACGGATGCAACCGCCTACAACCCGTTTCCTGTGACCTTCAAGGTCGAGGACGGGAAAGTCGTGGTCGACAAGGCCTATGTCAACCCGGACTCGGTCACCGAACCGATGTATGACACTGACAATCGCTACGGCAAGACGCGCGTCATCACCTGGGACGCGAAGGCGACCGGCGAACTCTGGCATCTGCCCGGCGGCGGCGGTCGAATGCAGCTGGCGGCCGGTACCGAGGTCCGCTGGGAGAGCTACGATTCATGGAAGGCGCCGTTCGCGGGACTGAACCCCGTCGGTTCCGGCAGTGACTTCCCCTACCTGCGCGAGGATGACAACGACTTCATCGCCATGAGTCCCAACGCGGACATTCATGCCGATCAGACCGTGAAATCCGCCTTCACCGAGGTCGGGCTGCCCCTCGTCACACGTGCCAACCGCTTCTTCATGGTCGAGCAACTGCACCTCACCGCGGCCGTGCGGCACGAGCGTTTCTCCATCCATGGCCAAAGCACGACACCCAAGTTCAGCGCCTTGTGGAGTCCGTTCCAGGCACTGAAACTCCGCGCATCCTACAGTGAGTCGTTCCGGGCGCCCAATCTTGCCCAGACAAACACCACGCCGCTCCTTCGCGTGAACTATACCGCAGATCCCTATCGCGCCGACGTCACCAACGCCGCCGTCGACAACAGCGGCCCCCGGCGCACCTACAGGCAGGGTAACGACCGCCTCGAAGCCGAGAAGTCCAAGAACTGGTCGGCAGGGTTCGTGCTCGATGTACGGGGCGATCACAGCCTGCTGCTGACGGCTGACTACTGGCAGATCAACCAGCGCGACGCCATCACCGCGCTCGGCAATGCCCAGGTACTCTCGCTCGACGAGCTGGCGCTGGACCTGGCCACCCAGGCCGCGCTCGCCAAGGGAACGCCAATCAATCAGATCGATCTGGGGTCCGGTACTTCCAGTTATGCCGGCAGCTCGCGCGTCACCCGCCTTGCCCCGACAGACGCCGACAGGGCGACCTTCGCGACCTACAACGCCGCGCAAACCAGCACCGCAACCCAGCGCGCGGTGGTCGGCGAGATTGCCAGCCTGATCAACGACTATATCAACCTGGGCTCGCGCCGCCTCGCCGGCATCGACCTAGGCCTTCAGTATGTTGCCCCCGATTTCGGGATCGGCCGCTTCACCCTGACCGCGCAGGCCACGCGCAAGCTCAAGCATGACGAGGAACTTGCCGACGATGGCATCGTGATCGACCAGCTCGGCAAGGACGGTCGCGCGAAGTGGATCGGCAATGTCGGTGTCAACTGGAAGCAGAACGGCTGGACCGCCGACTGGTTCACCACTTATTATGGCGCCAGCGCCGATACCTCCGCATCGACCACAGCGGAAATCTACGAAGCGCTCGGTCGCCCCAAGAGCATCAAGGTGTTCAACGACAACGGCGTCGCACGCTACTATATGCGCGTAAAGCCTGCGGTTCTGCACAACCTGCGCCTGGGCTACACCTTCGGCCGCGAGGACGATGCCGGTCGGCCGAGGAATTCCATCACCTTGAGCGTCAACAATGTCTTCGACAGCTGGCCGCCGGTGGCCGACGAGGACGAAGGCTTCCTGGTGGGCACGGTGAACCCGCGTGGCCGGCAGTTCCGGCTGCAGTTCGAACGCCGGTTCTAGGTTGACCAGGCGCGGCGGGCGAAAGGCCGCATGGCGTCCTTTCGCCCGCCGCGCCTCCCGGCCATGCTGGAGAACAAGATCATGAACTGGCTGTTTCGCCTCACGCTGCTTCCGCTTTGCCTGCTGGTCAGGCTTCTGGACTGGACGCCAGCCTACAGCCAGGCAGCAGCAGTCAAAGGGGACACAGAGGCCGTCGCGCGACAGGCGGTACTGATGATCTCGATCGATGGCCTGATGCCGGAGCTGGTCCTGCAAGCGGACAGGCACGCACTCGACTTACCGGTACTGCGACGCTTTCTCATCGACGGCAGCTTCGCCGAGAGAGTTGTCAACGTGAACCCCACGGTGACCAATCCCAACCACACCACGCTGGTAACCGGTGTGCTTCCCAGTGAGCACGGCATCCTCAACAACCGACCTTTCGCGGCGTCGGCCACGCTGCCTGGAACCTACCAGCAATACTCACAAATTCGCGTGCCCACGCTCTGGGGCGCGGCGAAGGCGGCCGGTTTGAAGACCGGCAGCATGTTCTGGCCGGTGACGACCGGCGCCGAAGACATCGATTTCAACCTGTCAGCTGGCTCGGATGAAGATGACGACCAGATCGTTCGCGATGCCATACGGCTTATAAAGGACGAACGCCCTGAGCTGCTGACGGTCCATCTTGTCTCGTTCGATCACAAGCAGCACGCATCGGGCCCCTTCACACCCAGGGCGTTCGCAGTCCTCGAACGGATAGACGGGGCGGTTGGCCGCATCATCGACGCGCAGCGAACAGTGTATCCAGAATCGGTCATCATGATCGTTTCGGATCATGGTTTCTTTGAGGTGAAGCACAAGATGAACCTGAATCGGGCGCTTGTGGATGCCGGCTTCATCTCACCGGACGCGAATGGCGATGTCGGCTCCTGGCGCGCCTTCGCATGGTACGTTGGCGGATCCGCGATGGTCGTGCTCGAGGACGACGCGGTGCGATCAAGCGTGGGGGCTTTCCTGCGCGGGCTTGCTCATGAGCCCGAGAACGGAATCGAGCGCGTCTACTCCCGCGACGAGATTGCCAGCGCCGGCCTGGCGTCCAACGTCGAGTTCGTCGTCAGCTTCCGCCCCGGATACCGAATGGGGACGTCGCTCACCGGCCCGCTGCTGGAGCCGTTTTCCGGCGGCGCGCACGGTGCGTATACAACGAGGGATGATCGCCCGGACATGCACGCGTCCCTTTTCGTCAGTGGCCCGGGAATTGCCTCCGGACGGAACCTCGGCATTGTCGACATGCGCCAGATTGCACCAACCATTGCGGGCATCCTTGGCATTGCATTTCCGTCTGCCAAAAGCCCCCCGCTGCCGGTGAACGAACGTCCGAAGTCGTCCGTGGCTGAAGGACAACCATGAAATGCGGGCGGCCGCACCCGGACGGCGACGAGCCCCCTCTCCGCCATCGTGGATGATGCGGTTCGCCTGCTCGACCGGGCCGTGGGCCCCAGGATGGCTCGACCTGGTAAGGCCGTGCTCGATCCCGCCTGCCCCTTGACAGTCGCACCGGCAATTCCCACTAATGGTCGCGCGGGCCGGGCCCCTCTGACGAGACGCGTCTCGTGATGTCGGACCGCATCGGATGATCCGATGCTCATGAGGTCCGGCACTGCCCTTCCCAAGGCATGGATCCTCCGGTGACCCCCCGGTCCTGTGGAGGAGATGTTGATTGCACCCCCGACGTTGTAGCCTGATCGCACCGTATCGGCGCCTCGACCGCAGTCGCCGTTGCCCGGCACCGTCGGCGCGCGTCGGGCGGCCCCGCGACAGTCGCGCGGACACAACCGGGCTCACTCAGCCACGAACAGACAACCACGAAGCAACAATGAGGACATGATGACCATCAGGACGGTGCTCTTGCATGCCGCGGCCGAGACCCTTGATCCCGGCCGCAGTGCCGCGCTCTACGCGCTCGGCCTTGCCCGCGCCTTCGAGGCCCATCTCGAAGCGCTGGTGCTGGAGCTGGATGTCGTGACGCCCAAAAGCCCGCCTGGCGCGCAGGGTGTGGCTGCCGTGTCTCCGCAGGTCCGGCAACGCAACGCGGACGTCGCCGCCGCCGCCCAGGCGTTGCGCGTGGCGGCGCATGAACGAGGCGTCGAGGCGTCAGTTATCACCGAACGCTCCCACATCCACAGCACGCCCGAGATCGCCACCGATCATGCGCGGCTGGCCGACATCGCGGTCGCCGGAACCTGCAATGAAGGGCTGCTGAGCGAGCGCATCGTGGCGGAGGCCCTGGTATTCCAGTCCGGCAGACCGGTGATCGTGGTGCCGGACGACCATGAGGCCGGCTTCAGCGCCGGGCGGATCGTGGTGGCCTGGGACTACAGCAGGGTGGCCGCCCGCGCCCTGTCGGACGCCTTGCCGCTGCTTCGCCGCGCGTCGGCGGTAACTTTGGTCTCGTTCGGCGATGACAAGAAGTTCAACGCCAGCCTCGGGCCCGATGACGTGCTGGCGGCACTGCGCCGTCGTGGCGTCGATGCCGGGTTTCACCAGGCCGAGCGTGGCAACCAGGACATCGGCGAGGCGATCAACGCCGCCGCCGCCGACTGTCGCGCCGACCTCCTGGTGATGGGCGGCTTCGGCCACTCCCGGCTGCGTGATTTCGTCCTTGGCGGCGCCACCCGCGGCATTCTCGCGGCGCCCCGGCTGCCGACCCTGATCTCGCACTAGAATGACACCGGGAACCGTCCACGAACCGCGGAGGCCCGCCGGCGACCCGATCGTGACCGGACACCCTGCTATGATGAACGAGAGACCCTATGGAATTTCTATTCGCTGACTGGCTGGGAACGCCTGCCTGGTTCTGGCTGGCCTTCCTCTTTCTTGTCATCGCGCTCACCGCGTTCGACCTCGGCGTCCTCCACAAGGAGGACCGGGAGATGGGGATCGGGGAAAGCCTCAAGCTATCCGTGTTCTACATCGGCATCGCACTGCTGTTCGGCGCGTGGATATGGTACGCGCGGGGGTCCGGACCCGGCATGCAGTATTATACCGGCTTCTTCATCGAGAAGGCGCTGTCGATCGACAACGTGTTCGTGATCAGCCTCATCTTCACCTATTTCGCCATTCCGGCGAAGTATCAGTACCGGGCGCTACTTTGGGGCATTATCGCGGTGATCGTGCTGCGCGGCCTGATGATCGCCGGCGGTGCCGCGCTGGTGAACGAGGCCTACTGGGTGCTGTACCTGTTCGCCGGCTTCCTGATTGTCACCGGCATCAAGATGTTCTTTGCCGGCGACCAGCCGATGGACGTGGCGAACAACCCGGCGGTACGGTTCATCTCCAGGCACATGCCGGTCACGCGGGAACTGCACGGCCAGCACTTCTTCGTGCGGACGGCGGACCCGAAGTCCGGCAAACGCGTGATCGCGGCAACGCCGCTGTTCCTGGCTCTGGTGGTGATCAACCTCGCCGACCTCGTTTTCGCCGTCGATAGTGTGCCAGCGATCTTCGCGATCACGACCGACACCTTCATCGTCTACACATCCAACATCATGGCGATCCTCGGCCTGCGCGCGCTTTATTTCGCGCTCGCGGCAATGGTGCACCGTTTTCATTATCTGAAATATGCGCTGGCGGCGGTGCTGATCTTCATCGGCGCGAAGATCTTCGTCTCCGACTTCCTGCTCGGCGGCGCGAAGTTTCCGCCGGTCCTGAGCCTCGGCGTCACCTTCGGGCTTATCGCGGCCGGGGTGCTCTACTCGCTGTGGAAAACCCGCGCGCAGCCAGAAGGCTGACTGACAGGCGGCCCGTTCCCGGCCATCCGCACGGCCCTTGCCGGCGCGGGTGACCGGGGCGGGCGCCGGCCTAAAAAGTGTATCCAATCCCGAACGACACGAACACCTGGTTAGGCGAGCCGATGTCGCGCACCAAGGGACTGTCGGCGATATCGCCCTGCAGCCGCTTGTAGCTTGCGATCCCGAACAGCGACCAGCCCTTGCGTCCGTCACCGAGGGCGTAATTGCCCAGGATGCTGCCGCCGACACTGGCGAAACCACCGTCGGGAGCGTGAGCGGGCAGCCCGGCGGCAATCGCGCCCGCCGGGGACACTCCAAAATAATAGTCTGCATAGTCCCCGCCGACGAACTCGGTGGTGACAGCCAGCTTCAGGAACATCCGCCGTCCCGCCAGGGTTGTGTACTCCAGCGCCGGGGTGATGACATGGCTGCGATGGGCACCCGCCACGTCCCACACCCCCGTAACCGCCAGCGCCAGCTTGTCGGTCCGGTTGAACACGCGACGGACGCCAACCGCACCGCGCGCACCCAGTTCAACCGCCACATCCAGCTCTCCCAGGGCCTCCACCCGCGCGTCATCGACATCACCCGTGCGGTTGAGGCGAACGCCTGCGGCAGGACCGAACTCGACATCAATCAACCGACTGGAATCATTGGGAATGGCGTCGACAAACAGCTGCAACCCGTTCAGCTGAAAATCATGTCCGCGCACGGTCCCCCGCAGCGCGCCGCCAGGGATGATCCGGTAATCGCGCCCACCGTCATAGTCCGTGGTCATCGCGACGCCGACACCCACCGTCACTGTATCAACCGGACGGCCAGCGCCTGACGCCGGCGGCGGCGGTGCATCCTGCGCATGGCCCGGCGTCGCCAGGGCCGACACAGCCAGCGCCGGGACTCCCAGGATCGCAAGGTTGAGAAGCGCACGCTGCATCACGATATTCCCTCGCAAAGATCCCGCCCGGCCGTCGTAAGGATCGTGGCCGGCCTGCACAAAAAACCTGGCCGGCGCGCCGGCCGATCCGAACACTGGCGACTACGATACGGTGACGACGTTGGCGCCAGACGGGACATGGCCGCTGCCATCGGCCAAATCAAGCTGGCACGGTCTGTCACCCGTTAGGTCGACAGCCAAATGCGACAGGCTGTTGCCGATGCCCCGCCCCCGCCGCCAAGCGTTACGACCACGATACAAATAGCCTCGCCCACGCCGGCACCCCGGCCCGCCACCTGTTGTCATCGGGTCACCCGGAGCAGGCCGCCAACCATCCTTCAGGCAACCATGTGCACAAAACAGTGTTTTGCGGAAATTTTACCTTGATAATCACCGCAAATGATATCTAATCGCCGCCAGCGCTGCCATTCCCGCCTTGCCCGCCCTCGGACAACGGGAACCACCGAATACCGAAAAGGCCCTGCCCATGGACGACCTCGTCACCCCCAAGACCGTCGACATCACCTACGAAACCGACACTCCCGTGCTCTACGAGGTCGACGGCGCCGTCGCCTGGGTGACCATGAACCGGCCGACCTACAACAACGCGCAGAACAGCCAGATGACCTATGCGCTCGATGCCGCCTTCCGACGGGCGGTCGATGATGACGCGGTCAAGGTCATCGTCCTGCGCGGTGCCGGCAAACACTTCTCCGCCGGCCACGACATCGGCACGCCGGGGCGTGATGTCCACAAAACGTGGCCGCGCCAGTACCTGTGGTATGACCACACCAACAAGCCCGGCGCCGAGTTCGCCTATGCCCGCGAGCAGGAAGTCTACCTCGGCATGTGCCGCCGCTGGCGCGATATCCCCAAGCCGACCATCGCCATGGTCCAGGGCGCTTGCATCGCCGGCGGCCTGATGCTGGCCTGGGTCTGCGACCTCATCATCGCCTCTGACGACGCCTTCTTCCAGGACCCGGTGGTGCGCATGGGCATCCCCGGCGTGGAGTATTTCGCCCACGCCTTCGAGTTGCCGACCCGCGTCGCCAAGGAACTGCTCCTGCTAGGCGACCGCATGCCCGCCCAGCGAGCCTATGACCTTGGCATGGTCAACAAGCTGGTCAGCCGGGAGGCCCTGCTGGCAACGACGCAGGAGGCCGCCGAACGTCTGGCGCAGATGCCGCGCCTCGGGCTGGCCCTCACCAAGCAGGCCGTCAACCATGTCGAGGATCTGCGCGGCAAGCGCACGGCGATGGATGCCGTGTTCCACATGCACCACTTTGCCCATGCCCAGAACGACCTGGTGTCCGGTGACCTTCTCGGCGGTATGCGCGGCAAGGATATGGCCGCGGCCAACAAGGCACGGGCGAAAGCAGTCACGACCGAGGACGACACAACCGGCCCGGCGTCAACCGGGGTCACCCCCGGCAAGGCCTGACCCCTGCCAGTCCCCCCGCCACCGCCGCTGCCCTTGCCATCACCGGAAACCGGGGCGGCGGCCGATGGTGGTCTATTGTCTTCGCGAAATCCATCCGTTAGTGCGTCGGAATGGACCTTGCCGACGCCAGCCTGGACTGGAACGGCGCGATGACGAGGCACAGAATGGACGGCAGCCCGCACGGCGGTTACGAATTCGATGATGTCGATCGCAGGATCGTCGAGATCCTCAAACGCAACGGGCGCGCGACCAACCAGCAGATCGCCCGCCGCCTGAGCCTGGCACCGGCCACCGTGAGCGCCCGCATCCGCCGCATGGAACAGGCCAACGCCCTGCGGGTGGTGGCGGTGTCCGACTTCAACGCCTACGGCTACGAAGCGCTGATGGCGATCGCCGTCGAAGTGCAGGGCCGACCGGCCGAGGACGTGGCGGCGGATCTCTCCGCCCTGCCCGAGGTCTTCGGCGCCCACCTCGTTACTGGTCGCTACGAGATCGAGCTGTTGGTCGCCCTCCAGAGCATGGACGACCTGCCCCGTTTCCTGCTGGAGGCCGTGTCCGCCATTCCGGGCATCCGCAACCTCTCCCCCGCGATCGCCGTCGACGTTGTCAAATACAAGTTCGACATCGCCCCGATCACCGAGCGAGGTGGCCAGTGAAAAAGCCCGACCTTGACGACCTCGACCGTCGCCTGATCGACCTGCTGTCCACCGACGCGCGGGTCAGCAACCGCAAGATCGCCGCCGAACTCGGCGTGACCGAAGGCACGATCCGCGGCCGTATCAAGCGGCTGCAACAGGACAACCTCATCCGCTTCACGGCGATCACCAACGCAAGCTATGTCGGCACGCCCCGACTGGTGCTGATCGGCATCGAGACCGACCAGGACAAGGTGCGCGAGGTCGCCCGCAAAATCGCCGACCTGCCGCAGATCAACGCCGTGCTCATCACGCTGGGTCGCTTCCACATTCTCGCTATCGGCCTGTTCGACGATCTCGACCAGATCTGGAACGTGGCCAACAACGAGCTGCTCGCCCTGCCCGGCGTCCGGCGGGTCGAGACCACCATCACCGTGCGGACGCTGAAGTACAACTACCGTACCGCCAAGATCACGCAGGCCCTCGAACTCGACGATGAGGAAGAGGACGACGAGGACTGAACGCCCCGTGACGGCCCGCCCGCCGCCTGCAAGGCCCGCCCCCGACAGGAGCGGGCCTTATCGTTTCCCGGCACGACCGGGGCGGCGACCCTTCCGGGGCACCGCCCGGCCGACGCACACCGACAGCCTGGCGTCGCGACATTGACAAGACGCCGAAAATAAGAGAACCGTCACCACGTGATGGCGCATTTGCGTAATATGGTGACAGATTATTTATGCATACAGACGGTATCGATACGCTGCCAGCGGCATTGGCCGCGGCTGCGGCGCGGTTCGGCGACGCCTGCGCCGTCGTCGACGGCGAACAGCGGCTGAGTTTCCTCGCGCTGGAGGAGGCGGTGCGCGCCGCGGCCGGCGCGCTCGCGCGCCACGGCATCGCCAAGGGGGACCGCATCGCGCTGTGGGCACCCAACCGCCTGGAGTGGATCATCGCCTGCCTTGCCGCCCAGTGCCTGGGCGCCATTGCGGTGCCGCTCAACACCCGGCTCAAGGGCACCGAGGCACAGTTCATCCTCAACAAGACCCGCGCCCGCCTGCTGTTCACGGTGCGCGGCTTCCTTGGCATCGACTACCCGGCGCTGCTTGATGGTCTGAACCTGCCGCACCTGGAGCGCATCGTCACCTTCGACGGTGACTGGGCGGCCTTCGTCGCCAGCGCCACGCCGGCAGACATCGCCCTGGCCACCGAACGGCGGGCGGCACTCACCGGGAACGACGCCGCCGACATCATCTTCACCTCCGGCACCACCGGCCTGCCCAAGGGCGTGCTGTGCGACCACGAACAGAACGTGCGCGCCTTCACCATCTGGGCCGACACCGTCGGTCTGCGCGCGGGCGACCGCTATCTGATCGTCAATCCGTTCTTCCACACCTTCGGCTACAAGGCCGGCTGGCTGGCCTGCCTGATCAAGGGCGCGACGATCTACCCGATGGCGACACTCGACGTGCCGGCGATGGCCGGGCTGATCGCCCGCGAGCAGATCACCGTGCTGCCCGGCCCGCCCACCATCTACCAGACCCTTCTGCAACAGGGCGTGACCGCCAATGACATCCCCTCGCTGCGGCTGGCCGTCACCGGCGCCGCCGCCATCGCGCCCGCGCTGATCGAGCGGATGCACGACGAGCTGGGCATCGATGTCATCTTGAGCGCCTATGGCCTCACCGAGTCCACCGGGCTCGTCACCGCGACACGGCCGGGTGACCCGCCGGTGCGCATTGCCACCACCAGCGGCAAGGCCATTCCCGGCGTCGAGGTCATATGCGTCGATGGCAACGGTCAGCCGGTCGGCGTTGGCGCGGAGGGCGAAATCTGGGTGCGCGGGTTCAACGTCATGCGCGGCTATTTCGAGGACCCGGCGGCGACGGCGGAGGCGATCGACGCCAACGGCTGGCTGCATACCGGCGACGTCGGCCGGCTGGACGCCGACGGCTATCTGCAGATCACCGACCGGCTGAAGGACATGTACATCTCCGGCGGCTTCAACTGCTATCCCGCGGAAATCGAGCGGCTGATGGCGGTCCATCCGGCCGTCGCCCAGGTGGCGATCATCGGTGTGCCGTGCGAGCGCATGGGCGAGGTCGGCAAGGCCTTCGTCGTCCGGCGTCCGGGCATGCAGCTCGATGCCGATACGCTGATCACCTGGTGCCGGGCGCAGATGGCCAACTACAAGGTACCGCGCCACATCGCCTTCATGGACAGCCTGCCGCTCAACGCCGCCGGCAAGGTGCAGAAGTTCTCCCTGAAGGATCGCTAAGGCCTGAAGGATCACCAAGGATCGCTGACGCCGGAGACGACAATGGCGGCAGAGGTATCCCCTGCCGCCATTGGCGGTCCTGCTGCTCGACGATCAGAGGAAGGTGTCGCCATTCTCCCGGCCGAGCAGGACGCCGCCGTAATTGCGGCCGACCTTCTCGAAATTATTGGCGACATGGGTGCGGCCGGTATGAATATCGCTGAAGATCCGCACCAGCGGGCTGTCGCGATAAATGCCATGCGCGCCGCAGGAATAGAACAGCCGGGAAATCAGCTGCGCGCAGCGCTCGACCACCGCCGCCGACTGATAGCGGTAATGCACCCGGTCCTCCATCTCCAGCGCCTGACCGGCCTTCAGCCGGGCCATCATCGCGTCAAAATTGCGGAACAGCGTCAGCTTCATCTCGTCGATGGCAACCGCGACGTCGGCGGCCACCAGCTGCGCTGTAGGGTCCATTGCCGTGGCCGAGAAATCGTTGACACTGACTTTCTTGGAGGCATAGGCGCGGAAGTGCTCCAGGCCCCCCGCCAGCGCGCCGATCGACGACGATGACACCGCCCGCACGAAAATCTGCCCGAACGGCAGGCGATAAAGCGGCGCGTCGTTAACCTTCAGTCCCGGGCTGGTGGTGTCGAAGCCGTCCTTCGAGCGATGGCTGCGGTAGGCCGGCACGAAGGCATCCTCCACCACCACGTCCTGGCTGCCGGTGCCGCGCAGGCCCAGCGTGTCCCACACCCGGACGATGGTGAAATCCGACCGCGGCACCAGGAAAGTGCGATAGTCGCCGCCCTTGCCGTCCGGCGACGGCACGATGCCGCCGAGGAACACCCAGTCGCAGTGATCGACACCGCTGGAGAAGCCCCAGCGCCCCGAAATGCGATAGCCGCCCTCCACCGGCGTCACCTGCGCCTTGGGCATGTAGGACGAGGCGATGCGGACAGCACTGTCCTTGCCCCAGACATCCTCCTGCGCCTGCGGGTCGAACAGCGCCAGCTGCCAGTTGTGCACGGCGATGACGCCATAGATCCAGGCGGTCGACATGCAGCCTTCGGCCAGCGTCATCTGGATCGAATAAAACACCTCCGGGTCCATTTCGTAGCCCCCATAGCGGCGCGGCTGCAGCACCCGGAAGAAACCGGCCTCGGCCATTTCGGCAACCGTCTCGTCGGGCACCTTGCAGTCCTGTTCCGCCTGCGCCGCGCGGGCCCGCAGGGCGGGCACCATCCGGCGGGCGGCCGCGATCAGATCGTCGCGGCGGGTCGTCTTTAGCAATGCATCCATGGTCGTTCTCCCCTTGTCGCCACCCCGTTTCGATGGGCGTGTGGCGTGTCAGAAACCCAGACTGAAATCATGGCCCCACAGGCTGACGGCCGTGCTCTCGAACACCGTGTGCGTTGCCCAGTCGATCACCCGGCCGCCATAGCCGAACTCGATGGCGAAGCCGGCCGGCGAGCGGAAATAGAAGGAGGTCACCGCGTCGTTCACATGCCGGCCCAGCGTCGCCATCAGCGGCACCTCGGCCTGGCGCACCCGGTCCATCGCCCGCCCCACCTCGTCCATCGACTCCACCTCCACCATCAGGTGGACGCAGCCGGCCGGCACCGAACCCTCGAACAGCGCCAGGCTGTGATGGCGGCCGTTGTTGCAGTGGAGGAAGTGGATACGCTGGGCGCCTTCGTCCGGCCCGTGGTGGGTCAGAATGTCGGCGGAGGCAAAGCCCATGACCTCGGTCATGAAGGCCAGCGTCCGGTCGAACGCCGGCGCCGGCAGCACGGTGTGCCCAAGCCCCAACGCGCCGGTGACGAAACGCGGCACGCCGGCGGGCGACGCAAAGCGGGCAAAGTCGCTGCGATGCCCCCAGATCAGCTCGTGGCGATTGCCGGCGGGATCGGCGAACCAGGCCATCTCGGTGGCGAACCGCGCCCGGGCTTGCGCCGGCGTGGCGACCGTCACGTCGACGCCGGCCTGCGCCAGCGCCCGCAACGCCGCCGCGAAGGCGGCCTTGTCCGCCACTTCCCAGCCACTGGCGGCGTAGCGGTCGGCTTCGGCCGGCTGGACGAACAGCCGGCAGGCCCGTTCGTCCATGCGCAGGCCGACACCGCCATCGGGCAGCGCCACCGGCTGCAGGCCGACGACATCGCCCCCGAACGACCGCCATTGGGCCGGATCGACGGCATCAATCACCACATAGGCCAGCGCGCGAATGTCCAAAACAACCTCCCCGGGACTCGGTAGATACCTTATTGCGTTTTTTATTGCACGTTTTTTTACGCATTTGTAATTGATATAGCTCAATATGAACTCATTCGCGCATCATGAGCCGCAGAATAAAAACGCCCCGCACGAGGCGGGGCGCTGCCGGCAGTCGGGATGAGCGGTGGCGGATCAGCCGAAGCGGGGCGGCATCAGGGCCGGATCGTCGCTGAGATAATAGTCGATCCAGCGGTGGAAATACTGGTTGCCCGGCTCGTTGCGGCCGAACACCACATGCTTGAGCGCGCCCGACTCCAGCCCGCGCTGCACCGACAGGCCGAGCAGATAATCCTCGTCGTTGACCACATCGCGGAAAAACTGGGTGATGGTGTCGAGGTCCACCTGCTCCTGGTCCGTCGCCGGCGGTTTGCGGGACAGGTAGTTCAGGATGGTCCGGTTCTTGTCCGGCGTCGGCCCCGGCAGCAGCTGGGCGATCTGGCACATCTCCGGCGCCACGAAGATTGACACGTTGGGAAACAGCGTGCGCACGAAATCATAGCCGTCATTCTCGTGCGCCGCCCAGTCATCGCGCGGCACCTGCCGCAGCTGGGGCAGCTTGTGCTGCGGGAAGCCGATGCGCAGATGCGGCCCGAACGCCTCGAACGTCATGACGTTGGACGGACTGCGCGTCGCCACCGTGTTGGCGTGCGCCGCCGCGAAGTGATAGCCCTCAAGATAGCCATCGTAGGCAACCTTCCAGTTGGCGCCGAAAATCTCCTTGGCGCCGTGGAAATGCCAGTTGGCGAAGTCGCAGTGCTCCAACTCCGCCACCATGCCGCCGAGGAAACCGCGCACATCGATGGGATGCCCCGGCGTCAGCACGACAAAGATCATGCCCGCCACTTCCTCGCACGGCAGCTTCGTCAGTCCGTGAGCCACCTTGTCGATGTCGCCGAACTTGGCGCGATCGGCGACGCCCAGCAGGCTGCCATCGTTGTTAAAGGTCCAACCATGGTAGATGCAGCTGAACCGGCTGCAATGACCCTTGCCATCGTTCACCACATGGGCGCCGCGATGGGTGCAGACGTTGAGCATGGCATGGGCCTTGCCGTCCTTGGTGCGGGTGATCAGCACCGGCTTGCCCATCACGTCCATCGCCTTGTAGTCGCCAGGGTTGGGCAGCTCGATGCTGAGCGCCAGCATCAGCGGCAGGCGCATGAAGATGCGGTCCATCTCCCGCGACCACTGGTCGGGGTCGGTGTAGCTGCGCGCTGGCACCCGCATTACGTCCGGCGCCTGATCGGTGGTGCCGTGTTCCAGATGGTCGAGCATCGTCTCGACCGCGTCCGCATAGTCCTGAACCAGATCCATCCTGTCCTCCACCCAAGGTCGGCGCCTTCAAGGTCGGCGCCTTGCCGCGCCCTCAGAAAAATCATTACGCGTTATCGATTGTGAGCATTGATTTCCCTCAAATGCCCATCCTATGAGAAGCGATAGGGCGACCGTTGGCGCCCGAGGGAGAGAGCACATCTTGGCGGCACGCAAGCGATACAACAGCCCGCTGATGGCGGAACGGCGCCAGCATATGCTGGCGCTCACCCGGCAGATGCTGGCGGAAAGTGGCTATGCCGGGCTGTCGATGCGGGCGCTGGCGGCGCGCGCCAATGTCGCCGTCTCCACCATCTATGCCGCGTTCGGCTCCAAGGACGATCTGATTTACGAGGCCAGTTCAGAGCTTTACCAGCAGTCTTTCGACCTCGCCTCGGCCAGTCCGCACCGTCCGTCGCTGGAGATCATCGCCCTGGTCTGCGACGGGCTGGGCCGCAACACCCGCCCCTCCGTCGCCTATGCCCAGGCCTGCTGCCGCATCTATTTCCTGGCGGAGCGTGACTCCACCCTCGGCCGGAAGCTGTCCAGCCTGCTGCACGACTGGATTCTCGATCTGCTGGGCACGCTGCGGGCGCGGGATGAGTTGCAGCCATGGACGCCGCTGGCCACGCTGGCCCAGGACATCAGCTCGCACTTGTGGGCGATGGTGTACGACTGGACGCTCGGCCGGTACCCGGACGCCACGCTGGGCACCCGCTACGAGCTGATCCTGACCACGGCCCTGCTGCCCTATGCCACCCCCGCCTTCCAGCCGGCCCTGACGGCGCGCGTCGACGCCCTGGCCCGGCTGCTCGCCGGCTGAAGCCCCGATGCACTGCAACATCGAAACACGTTAGTCTTTTTGACAGGCCGCGCCACCGGCCGCCTCGGCTAGACTGCCCCGATGGCCGGCACCGCATCGCCGGCCACTGCTATGGGCCACACCACCTGCCGGGGAGACCGCCACCATGACCGCCTTCCAGCCGATTGCCGCCGACCGGATTTCCCGCTGGGACCGCAGCGTCGATGTCCTCATCATCGGTTACGGCATCGCCGGCGCCTGCGCGGCCCTGGAGGCGCACCGGGCCGGCGCCGAGGTGCTGGTGGTCGAACGCGCCAGCGGTGGCGGCGGTGCCAGCGCGCTGTCGTCGGGCATCTTCTACCTCGGCGGCGGCACCGCCGTGCAGCAGGCCTGCGGCTACGAGGATGACGCCGAGGAAATGTACAAGTTCCTCATGGCCAGCACCCAGGCGCCCGACGCGCAGCTGGTGCGCCGCTACTGCGACGACAATGTCGAGCATTTCAACTGGCTGGAGGCCCAGGGCGTGCCGTTCGAGCGCACCAGCTTCAAGGGCAAGGCGGTGTTTCTCAACACCACCGAATGCCTGTTCAGCACCGGCAGCGAAAAGGTCTGGCCGTTCCGCGAGGTCGCCAAACCCGCCCCGCGCGGCCACAAGGTGGCGGGTCAGGGCGAAAATGCCGGTGCGGTGGGCATGGCGGCGATCCTGCAGCGCTGCACGGACGAAGGCGTGCCGGCGCTCTACGATGCCCAGGCCACCGGTCTCGTCGTCGACGCCTCGGGGCGCGTCGTCGGCGTGCAGGCGAAACAGCTGGGCACGACGCTGCACCTTCAGGCCCGGCGCGGCGTCATCCTCGCCACCGGCGGCTTCAACATGAACAAGACGATGCTGGCCGAACACGCGCCGCGCATGCTGGGCAACGCCGAGCCGCTCGGCATCCCCTACAACGATGGCGCCGGCATCACCATGGGCCACGCCGCCGGGGCCGACACCCAGGCAATGGGCGGCGTCATCGCCACGGCGTCCTTCTATCCGCCGGCCCAGCTGATCAAGGGTATCCTGGTCAACCGTCGCGGCGAGCGTTTCGTCGCCGAGGATGCCTATCACGGCCGCACCGCCGACTTCATCATCGAGCAGCCCGGCCACACCGCCTATCTCATCGTCGACGCCGACATTTTCGCCTACCCGGAAATCACCTCGGCCGGCCACACGCTGGTGGACGGCTGGGAGACGGTGGCCGAGATGGAAGCCGGGCTCAACATGCCGGCCGGCGCCCTGCAGCGCACCATCGCCGACTACAACCGGCACGCCGTCCACGGCGAGGACCCGCTGCTGCACAAGCACCCCGACTGGGTGAAGCCGCTGGACAAGGGGCCGTATGCCGCCTTCGACGTGTCGTTCAACAAGTCGGTCTATCTGTTTCTGACGCTGGGCGGGCTCAAGACCACCGCGCGGACGGAAGTCCTGCGGGCCGACGGCACCATCATTCCCGGCCTCTACGCCGTGGGCGCCTGCGCCTCGTCCATCCCGCAGGACGGCAAGGGTTACGCCAGCGGCCTGAGCCTGGGGCCGGGCTCCTACTTCGGCCGTGTCGCCGGCCGCCAGGCCGCCGCCGCCAACGCGACGGCCTGAACCGGCATCACCGAGCCCGCAGCCTTACAGGCCGAAACCGCCGGAGACGTTGATCTGCTGCCCCGTCACGTAGGCGGCACGGCTGGAGGCGAGAAACACCGCCGCATGACCGATGTCCTCCGGCCGGCCCCACCGCTTGAGCGCCAGCATCTTCTGGGTCTCGTCGACCCAGGCCTGCGGGAAGGCACCCTGCCTGGTCAGTTCGAGGAACATCCCGGCCTCGATCACGCCCACCAGCACGCTGTTGGCGCGCACGCCGTATTTGCCTTCCTCGCGGGCAATGCCGCGCACCAGCGACTCGTTGCTGGCCTTGGGCGCCACCGACAGGCCGTCCTTTTCCGGCCAGCGCATGTGCCCGGCCGAGCCCAGCGTGACGTAGGAGCCGCCACCTTGGGCGCGCAGATGCGGCAAGGTCGCCTTGAACGCGGTGAAGAAGCCGTTGACCTCGATATCGATCGCCCGCCGCCACTGTTCCTGCGTCGTCTCGGCGAGATAGACCTGATCCACCAGCGGACCCGCCGCCCACACCACCGTATGGATACGCCCGTGGGCGGCAATCGCCGCCTCGACGGTGGCGCGCACCTGGGCAGGATCGAGCACGTCGACGGCATGCGTCGTCGCCTTGCGTCCGAGCCCGGCGATCGATGTCGCCAGCCCATCGGCCACCGCCTGCTTCGAGCGGTAGGTGATCGCCACGTCGGAGCCTGCCTCGGCAAACGCCTGCACCACCCCCTGGCCAATGCCGCCGCTGCCGCCGAACACCAGCGCCGCGCCGGCCGGGAACATCGGTTCGCCACTCGCGGCCGCGTGTGTCAGGACGTCACTCATCGCCTCTCCCCCTTCGGATCTGATGGCCTGCGACATGGCGCGGCCTGATTGATTATGTTTTTCGTAGTACATGAATTATTTTTCTACGCAATACGCCATCGCGAACGCGCGCGATGCCCCGTTTCGACGAGCGCTGCCCATCCACCCGCGACGCTGCCCGCACGCCCGGTCATGCGGCCAATTACTTTGGGCTTGAAATATATCGGCGACGCCATAGCCTGACGACGGATCGGGAGACCCACATGACACTCGACAGACGCGACCTGCTGAAGCGCGCCGCCGGCGGGCTGGTGCTGGCCCAGATGGCCTCCGGCCTCAGCTGGACAACCCCGGCCCGCGCCGCCGCCGCGCAGGCGCCGTTGCGCACCCTCAGCGCCACCGAGGGCAGGATCATCGCCGGCCTGGGTGACGTGCTGGCACCGGGTGCGGCGACTCTCGGGCTGGCGCATTATCTCGACCACCATCTCAGCGTGGCGCCGGCCGAGAGCCTGCTGATGCTGCGCTATCTCGACGTCCTGCCGCCCTACATCGGTTTCTACCGCGCGGGCCTCGCCGCCACCGAAGCGCTGCGGGCCCGCCTGCTGGGTGTGCCGCTGGAGGCCATGACCGCCGCCGACTGGCAGCGCCTGCTGCAGGCCATGCTGGCGCCGGACCTCGCTGGCTGGCAGGGCCCGCCCGCCGGCCTGTTCTATTTCGCCCTGCGCGGTGATGCGGTGGACGTCGTCTATGGCACGCGCGCCGGCTTCGAGCGCCTGGGCGTTGACTATCTGGCCCACATCGAACCGGAGACCGACTGGTGAGCCCGCCCTCTGCTGCCCCGACCGACACGGTTGACGTCCTCATCGTCGGCGCCGGCGCCGCCGGTTCGCTGCTCGCCGCCCGGCTGGCCCAGGCCGGCAAGTCGGTCCTGGTGCTGGAGGCCGGCCCGCCGTGGAATGGCGGCGATCTGGTCAGCTCGCACATCTGGAGCCGGCGCCTGCGCTGGGGCGGCCCCGGCGTCGCCACCACCGGCGCCCAACCGATCGGCTTTGGCTACAATGCCGGCTGGGGCGTCGGCGGTGCGGCGCTGCACCACTACGGCACCTGGCCGCGCCTGAAACCCGCCGACTTCACCATGCACAGCCGCTACGGTCGCGGGCTGGACTGGCCGATCGGCTACGACGATCTGCGCCCCTATTACGACACGATCCAGGAGGAAGTCGGCGTGTCCGGCGACGCCGAGGCCGAAGTCTGGCGACCGGCCGGCGCCCCCTACCCGATGCCGCCGCTGCAGTCGTTCAAACAGTCCGCCGTGCTGGCGCGCGGCTTCAAGGCGATGGGCAAGCGCGTGGCGCCGGCGCCGATGGCCATCACCTCGACCGAATACAAGGGTCGACCGGCCTGCATGTACGACGGCTGGTGCGATGCCGGCTGCCCGATCATGGCGCTGGCCAATCCGCAGGTGCTCTACCTGCCGCAGGCGGAAGAGGCCGGTGCGCGGATCGTCGCCAACGCCGCCGTCACCCGCCTGCTCGCCAGCCGCAAGGACCGGGTGGATGGCGTCGAATATCGACTGGCCGACGGCACCCTGGTGCGCCAGTCGGCCCGCCTGGTCATTCTGGCCGCCTCGGTGGTCGGCAACCCCGCCCTGCTGCTCAATTCCGCCTCCGACCTGCACCCGCGTGGCATCGGCAACGCCACCGGCCTGGTCGGCCGCTACGTCATGACCCATGCCCTGGTGCAGATCGCCGGCCTGTTCACGGAGGAGACCGAGCCGCATCTGGGCGTGATTGGCGCTCACCAGATCTGCCACGACGACTATGACAAGCAGGCAACGCCGGGCGCCTTCGGCAGCCGGCAATGGCTGATCGCCCCGGCAATCAAGCCCAACGACCTAGCGGGCCTGGCCAATGTCCGCGCCGACCTGGTCGGCCCGGCGCTGGATGCCTTCATGCGCCGCGCCGTGCGCCACGCCGCCAACATGATCGGCATGAACGAGGAAGAGCCCCACCGCGACAACCGGGTCGAGCTGACCACCGACACCAACGCCTGGGGCGTCAAGGGCGCCCGGCTGGTGCACGGCTTCTCGGAGGATGCCCGCAAGCTCTGGCAGGCGATGGCCGACGAAGGCATGGCGATCTTCAAGGCCGCCGGCGCGACGGACGCCTGGCACAGCCCGATGAACTCCGCCCACCTGATGGGCGGCACCGTCATGGGCACCGCACGCGACAACTCGGTCACCGATTCCCATGGCCGGGTGCACGACCTGCAGAACCTGTTCATTGCCGGCGCCGGCCTGTTCCCGACCTCCGGCGCCGCCAACCCGACCTTCACGCTGCACGCGCTGGCGGCCCGCAGCGCCGAGCGAATCATCGCGCACTGGGGCCAGTACGCCGTCTAACACGGTGGCGCCCGCCGCTCAGTCCTCGTGGGCCGGCCGGTGGGTCGCCGCGACCCGGGCGGCCTGTTCGTAGATGCCCGACAGCAGGTCGAGCGTCTGGGTTGCCTGGCGCATCCGCTCATCCAGCCCCGGCACCGCCTGGGCATAGTCGCCCAGCAGATTGGCGCGCAGCGCCGCATAGGCGTCGGTCAGCTGCATGCCGGCGTCGGTCACCACATAGACGCTGTTCGCCCGGCCGCTACCGCCCAGCTTGACCAGCCCCAGCTTGACCAGCTTGCGCAATGCATATTGCAGGTTGGGCACGTCGTCGCGGTTGGTCAGGCGAGCGATTTCCTTCAGACTCTTGGGCCGGTCGTTGAGGCGGATGACATGCAGCATCGCGTTCTCGCCGCCGCTGAGCGCCAGGCCGCTGACGGCGGCGAAACACTCCGCCTGCCAGCGCGAAAAGGCCTCCTGGGCCCGCATCAGCGCGTATTCCAGCTCGGTCAGCGGCACCTCGGCCTCCGTGCGTGCCAGATGCCAGCGGCGGTCGAGCGTGCCGTCCGCCCCGGGCCGGGCGACATGAGACGGTGCGGTTGGGCGACGGGCCACGAACATTCTCCCCTGCTGAGACTGCGCCATCATAGCGCGTTTTTAAGGATAGACTCCAATGTAATTCACATTTAAATTTAAAGTATAAAACATATCAACAGCAGCAGAGGGAATTGGGACAATGAGTGAACCGCGCAATCGCATGTTCCGGCGCAACCATTTCAAACTGGGTACGTTTTCCGCCAACTGCTCCAGCGGCATGGCGGTCACCAAGGTGCCCGAACGCTGGGTCAACAGCTGGGAGAACAACCTGCGCATGGCGCAGATCTGCGATGCCAACGGCATCGACTTCCTGCTCCCCATCGCCCGCTGGATCGGCTACGGCGGCGAGACTGATTTCCACGGCTCGGTGCTCGAAACCATGACCTGGGCGGCCGGCCTGCTGGCCTCGACGCAGCGGATTTCCGCCATCGCCACCATCCACACCGCCTGCAACCATCCGGTGGTGATCGCCAAGCAGATCGCCACCATCGACCAGATCGGCCAGGGCCGCGCCGGTCTCAACATCGTCGCCGGCTGGAACCAGCCCGAATATGAAGCGATGGGCCAGACCCTGCCCGACGATCACGAGACCCGCTACGGCTATGCCCAGGAGTGGTTCGACATCATCAAGAAGCTGTGGCGCGAGCCCAAGGCGTTTGACTGGGAAGGCACCTACTTCAAGCTCAAGGGCGTGTATGGCAACCCCAAGCCGATCTCCGGCACGCCGCCGATCGTCAACGCCGCCGGCTCGCCGCAGGGCCGCGAGTTCGCCATGCGCAACGCCAACTTCCTGTTCACGCCGGCGATCGACCTGGAGCGCTCGAAGGACGAGATCGCCGAGCTGAAGGAACAGTCGACCCATGTCGGCCGCGAGGTCGACGTGCTGACCTTCTCCACCGTGGTCTGCCGGGCGACGGAAAAGGAAGCCAAGGATTATCTCGAATACTATGCCCGCCAGAACGCCGACTGGGAGGCGGTCGACAATCTGGTCAAGCTCCAGTTTGCCCACGCCCACAGCTTCCCGCATGACCTGCTGGCGCTGATCCGCGATCGCATGGCCGCCGGCCACGGCGGCTTCCCGCTGGTCGGCACGCCTGAACAGGTGGCTGACGGCATCACCGCCCTGCACAATGCCGGTTTCGGCGGCACCACGCTGGCCTTCGTCAACTACGCCGAGGAACTGCCCTACTTCTGCGACACCGTGCTGCCGATCCTGGAAGAGCGCGGCATCCGTCGCGGCGGCTGATCGCCTGCAACGGCGTGCAAGAAAAAGGGGAGCATGGCGTGCCATGCTCCCCTTCAGTTTCAAGGCTCAGGAAAAAAGGTTCAGGACGAAGTCCGCACTCAGCCGGCCAGCGGCATCAGACTGCCGAACTGCCCGTTCATGTAGAGCAGCGGGCCAATCGCCTCGTTGGTCCGCACCGCCACCACGTCGCCAATCACCATGCCGTGGGTGCCAACCTCAACGATGTCATGCACCCGGCACTCAAAGGCCGCCAGCGCGCCCGGCAGCACCGGGCTGCCCGTCACACCCGCCTCCCAGCCGCCAGTGGCGAACCTCTCGTCGAGTCCCTCGACGGGCATGGCGAAGCGCTGGGCCAGCGCCAGCCCATCCTCCGCCAGCACATTGACGCAAAATGCCCCCGCGTCCCGCACCAGGGCGTAGCTGCGCCCGGCCCGGTTGATGCCGACCAGCAGACGCGGCGGTTCGGCACAGACGGAGCAGACCGCCGTCGCCGTCAGACCCGCCCTCGCCCCCGCGTGGTCGGCGGTGATGATGCAGACCGCACCGGTGAGTTGCCGCATCCCGCGCTTGAAAGCCTGCGTATCCGTATAGTTGATCTCGGCGGCGTGATCTTGCGACATCGTCTATCCTCCGATGGGCTGCGACTGACAGCGCCACCCCTATCCCGACGACCGGGCGGCTTGCTATCCGCGATCGACCCGCCGCTATCCAGCCCGTGCAAGAAACGCAGATGCCAGATCATCATGCTCCCATGTCTCAATATATGAGATTGTCTGGCTAACACTCCTGATTGGCCGCGCGGGAGACCAGCAGCAGCCATTTTCATCAAGCCGTCACAGTATTAGCCTCGGCGCAATAAATGGCGGCGGGAGGCGCGCCTCAGGCAGCACGACAAGCCTGGCATGGGAAGCGAAGTGACATGACCGCGATGCGCGACATGGACATGCACGGGGGTATTTCGCGCTTCGAGGCTCACTCGATGCTCGCCCCCCTGCTGAGCCGCACGTTCCGACCGGAACATCTGCTGTTCGAATCCGACGATCTCGATGAGACGCGAACGCTGGTCGCCGATGTTTTCTGCCCGCACACCCTGATCCAGAAGGACCCACGCGGCCGCCTGAACGCCTTTCAGTACCTCGCCACCGCCAACGCGGTCTCGCTGAGCTACATGGGCTATGGCGCCGACGTGCTGGTCGACCCTGGCTGTCTGGAGAGATTCTTCCTGGTCCAGATGCCGCTGGAGGGGCAGGCCGAGATCAGCATCGGCAGCCGGTCGTTCATGACCGGCACCCGCACGGCGTCCATTCAGGCGCCAACCGAATCCCTGAAGATGCGCTGGTCGGAGGACTGCCGGAAACTGGTGGTGCGTATCGACCGCAAGGCGCTGGAACTGCAACTGAGCCATCTGCTGGGTCGCAGCCTCAGCGAACCACTGGTGTTCGATCCAGTGCTCGACATGACCTCGGCCAACGGCCGTGTCTGGTGGCAACAGGTAATGGCGGCGCTAGAGGCCATGCCGCACACCGCGGGGCTGCCTTGCGGTGGCCTGCTGGGTGCCCAGCTCGACCACGGCCTGATGACCAGCCTGCTGTTCCTCCAGCCCAACAATTACTGGCCGCAATTGCGCGCGCGCATGGCGCCCGCCGTCCCCCGTCATGTTCGCCTGGCCGAAGAGCATATCCGCACCCACCCGGATGAGGATATCAGCATGGAGCAGCTCGCCGTGCTTTGCGGCACATCCGCCCGCACGCTCTATGCCGCCTTCAAGCTGCATCGCGGCGTGTCACCGATGCAGATGCTGCGCGACATCCGGCTCGAACGCGCGCGCGACGACCTGTTGCATCAGACCGAACAGACCACCAGCGTCACCGACACCGCGCTGCGCTGGGGTTTCTCCCACCTCGGCCGCTTCGCCGTCTCGTACAAGAAGCGTTTTGGCGAATCTCCCTACCAGACACTGCGCCGCTGACCCCGTCGGATTTCTCATTTCCGGGGCATGCTCCCGACCTCCTGCAAAGAGCGGATAACGCCTGCACACATCGGATTGCGAGCCTGGGCGAGCCGTTGCTCATATCCGACGATCGGATTTGTCGAGCAAGGAACGGAGAGATCCATGCGGCGCATTACCATCGTGGGAGCTGGCCAGGCAGGCCTGCACCTTGGCATCGGCCTGGTGCAACAGGGCTACGAGGTCACCATTCTGTCCAACCGCACGCCCGAACAGCTGCGGGATGGCACCGTGCTGTCGAGCCAGTCGATGTACGACATGGCGCTGTCGCTGGAACGTGAACTCGGCATCGATTTCTGGGAAGACAACAGCCCGAAGTATCGCGCCGCCGCCATGAGCATCGCCAACAGCGCCGGCGAGGTGATGTGCGAATGGGAAGGCCTGATGGACAAGCCGGGCCAGTCCATCGACCAGCGCGTCAAGATGCCGGTGTGGATGGCGCATTTCGAGAAGCTGGGCGGCAAGCTGGTCTATGTCGACGCTGACATCGACACACTGGAGGATTATGCCACCAGTTCCGATCTCCTGCTCGTGGCTTCCGGCAAGGGCGCTATCGGCCAGATGTTCGAGCGCGACCCTTCCAAGTGCGTGTTCGACAAGCCGATGCGTATTCTCGCCCTGACCTATGTGGAGCCGATGAAGCCGCGCAATGGTCCGCCCGCCATCAGCATCAACATCAACCCTGGCATCGGCGAGCTCGTCACTTTCCCCGGCCTGACGCTCAGCGGCGAATGCGACATCTTCACCATCGAGTGTGTGCCGGGTGGTCCGATGGACTGCTGGGACGACGTCAAGACGCCACAGCAGCATCTGGAAACCAGCGAGCGTTTGCTGCGCGAGTTCTTCCCGCGCGAAGCGGAACGCATCGACGGCAACCTGAAGCTGACCGATGATCGCGGCATCCTGCGCGGGCGGATCACGCCCACCATCCGCAAGCCGATCGGCAAGCTGCCATCGGGTGCGCTGGTGTTCGGGCTTGCCGACGCCATCGCGCTCAACGATCCGCTCACGGGTCAGGGTTCGAACAACGCCTCGAAATGCGCGAAAATCTACCTGGACAGCATTCTTGAACGCGGCGGCAAGCCGTTCGATGCCGAGTGGATGCAGCAGACTTTCGATGTGTTCTGGGATTACGCGCGCTGGCCGACCCAGTACACCAACCAGGTGCTGGTGCCGCCGCAACCGCATATCCTCGATATTTTCAAGGCGGCGGGCCGCAATCCGCAGATCGGCTACCTGATGGCCAACAGCTTCAACGACCCCAAGAGCATCGCGCCCTGGTACTACGACGCCACCGCCGCGCAGGACTTTCTCGCATCGATGGCTGCAGCCGCCTGACCAACGTCTGATGGCGGGAATGGCGCGCCATCGTCACAATCACCCAAACAGAACCAAAACGTACAGGGAGACCAGAATGATCGACGTCACCAAATGGACGGCCCGTGCCGTCCTTGCAACAGGCTGTGCCGCGGGCGCTCTGGCCGCAGTGAGTCCGGCGACGGCCTGGGCCAACGCGGCGGCGGATGAAACCGCCGTGAGCCTTGAGGAAATCACTGTCACCGCCCGCAAGCGCGAGGAGAACCTTCAGGCCTCACCGGTCTCGATCGCCGCCTTTTCCGCCGCCAATCTGGAAGCGCGCCAGGTTAACAACATCGCCGACATCGGCAAGTTCACGCCCAACATGAGCTTCGAGAACGGCGCGAACATCGGCGGCAGCTCGGCGTCCGTCACCATGTTCATCCGCGGCATCGGCCAGACCGATTTCAACCTGACCATCGACCCCGGCGTCGGCCTTTACGTCGACGGTGTCTATGTCAGCCGCTCGGTTGGTGCGTTGCTCGACACCGCCGATGTCGAGAGCGTCCAGGTGCTGCGCGGCCCGCAGGGCACGCTGTTCGGCAAGAACACCATCGGCGGCGCCGTCGTCATCACCTCGAAGCGCCCCTCCGACGAGCTGGAATTCAGCGTCGAGGCAACCACCGGGCGCTACGACCGTTTCGATGCCAAGACCACGATTAACGTACCGATCACCGACCGTTTCAAGATCCGCGCCTCCGGCTCGGTGCAGACCCGCGACGGCTATGTCGAGCGGCTCACCGACGGCGAAATGATGGGCAACCAGAAGTCGCTGTCCGGCCGGCTGGTCGCCGAGTTCAACGCCACCGACAACTTCACCGTCACGCTGGCTGTCGACGGCAACAAGCGTCGCGAACAGGCGGCGCCGCCGATCCTGCTCGACACCAATGAATTCGGCCAGTTCGCCGGCTTCAACAACTTTGCCCTCAACAGCTGCACGCCGGGCTCCACCAGCAGCGTCTGCTACAACGACCACTGGATCACCGGCGACAAGTACAAGACCTGGGCCGGCGACGACAACGAGTCCAACATGGACCTGTGGGGCGTCTCGATGACCCTCGACTGGGACCTCGACCTGCTGGCGGTCAAGTCGATCACCGCCTACCGCAAGCTCGACAGCGACTTCGTGCTCGACATCGACGCCTCGCCGCTGACCATCTCGTCCTCGGCCAACGAATACAGCCAGAAGCAGTTCAGCCAGGAGTTCCAGTTCTCCGGCCGCGCCCTCGACGACAAGCTGAAGTGGCTGCTGGGCCTCTATTACCTCAAGGAAAAGGGCACCGACCGCAACTACCTGTCCTTCTCGATCGCCGACTTCCTCAGCGGCGGCAAGGTCGACAACGACAGCTATGCCGCCTTCTCGCAGGTCAGCTACGATCTCACCGACAAGCTGTCGGTGACGCTGGGCGCCCGCTACACCTACGAGAAGAAGCGCTTCCTGCCCAACCAGTACATCATCAACGACTTCACCGGCGGCGACCTGCTGATGCTCAGCCGCTGCTACATCGCCACGACGCCGACCCTGCCGCCCAATCCGCTGTGCGCCGCCGACCCGACGCTCAACCCGGACGGCAACCGCATCCTGCCCTACGTCCAGGTCAGCACCACCGCCAAGGAGTTCACCCCGGCGATCACCGTCGACTACAAGGTCACCGACGAGGTGCTGGCCTATGCCAGCTACTCCAAGGGCTTCAAGTCCGGCGGCTTCACCCAGCGCGTGTTCCCGCCGGAAAGCGAGACGCCGAGCTTCACGCCGGAGTTCGTCAACAGCTACGAGGTCGGCCTGAAGACCGAGTGGTTCGACCGCCGCCTGCGCCTCAACGGCGCGGCCTTCTACACCGACTATTCGGACCTGCAGATCGTCGTCAACGAAGGCATCGCGCCGAAGGTGCGCAACGCCGGCAAGGCGCGCATCAAGGGCTTCGAGCTGGAGTATGAAGTGGCGGTGGCCGAGGGCATCCGCTGGTCGGGCGGCGCCGGCTACACCGACGCCTATTACCTGGAAGTGCCGGCGATCGCCTCGCCGGTGACGGTGGCCTCCAAGCTGCCGAACGCACCGAAATGGACCGCGACCTCCGGCCTGTCGGCCGACGTCTGGACCACCGAGGCCGGCACGCTGAGCCTGCGCGGCGACTGGTCCTACAAGGGCGGTCACTACAAGGACGCGGTGAACTCCGCCGCGCTCTACCAGAAGGGCGTCAGCCTGTTCAACGCCTCGGCCACCTTCACCGCGGCGGACGAACACTGGAGCGCAACCTTCGGCGCCACCAACCTGACCAACAAGAAATACCTGCTCAGCGGCTACCAGGACCTCGCCGCCGCGTCCGCCGTCGAGGGCACCTTCTCCCGTCCCCGCGAGTGGTACCTCAAGCTCAAGTATCAGTACTGATACCAGAGGCTTTGAAGTCCCTGCCGGACACACTGGCGGCGCGGGGTCAAACCCGCGCCGTCCTTGTGTCTGCGCGCCGCGAACAGGCACATCGGCGCGCCCCACCCTATCCCGCCTTGTGAGAATCCGGACATCCCGGCATATGGCGGGCACGGGCAAACAGGGCTAACCGTCAGCGGACAGATTTCCTTTACGTCTGCCCGATGCCAACAGATCAGCAAGCAGGAGAACCGCCGATGTCCGCTGATGCCGTGACCCAAGCCGCCGCCCGCCTGCGCGTTGCCAGCGAGACCCGTCAGCCCTGTGCGCCGGTGATCGACCTGATCCCCCCCGGTGACGTCGCCGCCGCTTATGCGGTGCAGGACATCAACACCGATCTCGGCCTCCAGGCCGGCCGTCGTCTGGTCGGCCGCAAGATCGGCCTCACCTCCAGGGCCGTGCAGACCCAGCTGGGTGTCGACCAGCCGGATTTCGGCATGCTGTTCGCCGACATGGACGTCGCCGACGGCGAGACCGTCGCCATGAGCCGGCTGCTGCAGCCCAAGGTCGAGGCGGAGATCGCCTTCGTGCTCGGCCGCGACCTGTCCAACACCGACATCACCACGGCCGAACTGATCAACGCCGTCGACTATGCGGTCGCGGCTATCGAGATCGTCGACTCCCGCATCGCCAACTGGAAGATCAGCATCGCCGACACCATCGCCGACAACGCCTCCTCCGGCCTGTTCGTGCTGGGCACCCAGCCCCGGCGGCTGTCGAAGCTGGACCTGCCGGCCTGCGCCATGAGCATGACCGCCAACGACACGGAAGTCTCAAAGGGCAACGGAGCGGCCTGCCTGGGTCACCCGCTCTATGCCACCCGCTGGCTGGCCATCAAGCTCGCCGAAATGGGCCGCCCGCTCAAAGCCGGCGACGTCGTGCTCTCCGGCGCGCTCGGACCGATGGTTGCGGTCGAGCCCGGACAGGCCTATGTCGCCCGCATCAGCGATCTCGGCACCGTGCGTGTGCAGTTCGAAGCATAAGGTCAATTCGATGAGCGCCAACCTCTACGCCGCTTTTCTGGAACGCCAGACCCCCTACGCCGACAAGGTGTTCCTGAACTGGTCCGACCGCCTGAGCCTGACCTACGGCGACCTGCCGGCCGCCGTCGGCCGCTACCAGGCGGCCCTGGTGGCGCTGGGCTGCCGCCCGGGCGACCGGCTGATCGTCCAGGCCGAGCGCTCACCGGCGTTCATCATGCTCTACCTCGCCTGTCTCGCCGCCGGCGTGATCTTCATTCCGCTCAACACCGCCTACACGCCGGACGAACTGGCCTATTTCATCGGTGACGCCGAGCCACGGGTGGTGGTTGGCCAGGCGGCGACGCGGGCGATCCTTGAGACCGCGGCCGCCGGCGTCGAGGGCGCGCGGATCGTCACCATCGAGGGCGACGGCACCGGCACGCTGGAGCAGCAGGCCGCCGCCGCGACGCCGCTGACAAGCGTGCATCCGTCCGCCGTCGACGACGTCGCCTGCATTCTCTATACCTCCGGCACCACCGGCCGCCCCAAGGGCGCCATGCTGAGCCACGGCAACCTGTCGAGCAACGTCGCGGCCCTGACCGAGGCCTGGCGGTTCAGCGCCGATGATGTGTTGCTGCACACCCTGCCGCTGTTCCATGCCCACGGCCTGTTCGTTGCCCTGCAGCTGTGCCTGTGGAACGGCTGCACCGTGCTGGCGCTCGACAAGTTCGAGCCCAACGCCGTGATCGACGCGCTGCCGCGCGCCAGCGTGTTCATGGGCGTGCCGACCTTCTACACCCGCCTGCTCGCCAGCGGCCGTCTCACCCGCGAGGCCTGCCGCACCATGCGGCTGTTCGTCAGCGGTTCCGCCCCGTTGCTGCCGCAAACCTTCGACGAATTCGAGGCCGCCACCGGCCACCGCATTCTTGAACGCTACGGCATGACCGAGACCATCATGATCACCTCCAACCCCTACGAGATGAGCGGCCGCAAGGCCGGCACCGTGGGCTATGCCCTGCCCGGCATCGAGGTGCGGATCGTCGATGGTGACGGCAAGGTGGTTGGCGACGGCGTCGTCGGCGACCTGGAAGTGCGCGGCCCCAACGTGCTCAAGGGCTACTGGCGCAAGCCGGAGGCAACGGCGCAGAGCTTCCGCCCCGGTGACTGGTTCATCACCGGCGACGTCGCGGTCGCCGAGGCCGATGGCCGGGTGACGCTGGTCGGCCGCTCGAAGGACCTGATCATTTCCGGCGGCTACAACGTCTATCCGGCGGAAGTCGAGAGCGTGCTCAACGACCTGCCGGGCATCAAGGAGAGCGCCGTCATCGGCGTGCCGCATCCCGATTTCGGCGAAGGCGTGGTCGCGGTGCTGGTGGCCGAGGATGGCGCCACCCTCGACACCGCCGCCATTGACGCGGCGATCGCCGACAAGCTGGCCAAGTTCAAGCGGCCGAAACTCTACGAAGTACGGGCGGAATTGCCGCGCAACACCATGGGCAAGGTGCTCAAGGCCCAGCTGCGCCAGGATCTCGGCAAGACCTTCACCGCCTGAGGCTCACACGCTTCCAACGGGCGAAACGGCGACGCCGGCGATCAGAAGATCGCCGGCACGCTCTGTAGCAGATCGTCGACCGGCCGCGCCGGGGCCGGATAGGCCTTCCTGCTGTGGCTGAGGCCGAGGTCGAGCAGCATTTCGCACTGTTTGAAGGCCACCAGACCGGGGTTGAGGATCGGCACCGGCAGCCGCTCGCGCAGCCAGGCGTGCGACTGGTGCATGGTGGTCGAGCCGAGGATCAGCACGTCCGCGCCGTCCTGCTCGATGGCCTGGTGGCAGGCGGCCTCCAGCTTCTCGAACACGATATCTTCCTTGCCGGCCAGCAGTTCCTGGGTGTCCGGGCGCACGCCGATATCGCGGATCGAGGCCAGACGCGATTCCAGGCCGGTGTCGCGCGCCAGCTTGTCGTAGATCCAGTGCCACTGCGGCCACATGGTGACGACCGAGAAGCGCTTGCCCAGCGATGCCGCCAGATGGAACGACGACTGGCCGGGACCGACGACCGGGATGCTGAGCCGCGACCGCAGCGCCGCCAGACCGGAATCGCTCATGCTGTTGAGGCAGACGGCGGCATAGCCCTCCTCTTCCGCCGTGGCGCCGGCATCGAGACAGAAGACGTCGGCCAGGCTGGCCTCGTAAGCGGAATCCAGGATCGAGGCGCCATTGCGCGTGCCGACAAAAGTCACCGCGATATCCGGCCGCAGCAGCGCGGGCGGGATCTGGGCGGAAAAGGCAGCCAGCGCCTCAGCCGGCACCGGCACCGGGACGATCATCTTGATCCGCTTGACGGCGGGCGGCACGGGGTTGGTCATCATCAGCCTCGTCAGTGTCGGCGGCGGTTGGCGCGCCGGCCAGTTGGGGGAAAAGCTTGCGGGAAATGCGCGCCGCGTGCTCGCTGAGCACCGGCTGCGCCCCGGCAATGAATGCATCGGTCATCGTTTCGCGATCGCCCGACATCGACAGCGCCGCCACCACCCGGCCGGCCGGCCCGTGGATGGGAACGGCGACGCAGCGCAGCGTTTCGAGAATCTCGCAGTTGTCGAGCGCATAGCCCTGGGCGCGCACGCGGTCGAGCTCGGCGGAAATCGAGTCGGGATCGGTCAGCGTGTTGGGCGTCAGCGCGACAAAGGGCGAGTCGGCGAGATAGGACCGCTGGCGCTCCGCCGGCTCGGCCGCCAGCAGCACCTTGCCCAGGCCGGAGCAATAGGCCTCCAGCTGGGCGTTCAGGCGCGTCATCACCTGGAAGCCGCGCTTGGGCGTCTCCTTGGCGACATAGGTGACCATCAGCTCCTCGTCGAGCACCCCCACATGCACGGTCTGTCCGAACAGCTTGACCAGCGATTTCAGATGCGGTGTCGCGGCCATGCGGATCAGCTCGTCGGTGCCGGTATGGGCGGCGAGGTCGCGGATGGTCATGCCGATGCAATAGCCGGCCGAACCTTCGCGCATCACCATGCCGAGCGACTCCAGCGTCGACAGCAACCGGTGCGCCGTCGCCACGCTCAGGCCGGCGCGCATGGCCAACACCTTGATGCCGGTGCCGCGCGGCGCGGACGCCACCTGCTCCAGCAGCGTCAGGGCACGGCCAAGGGACTGATTTTTCGGTGTCGACATCGTTTTTTCCTCCCGGCACGGCGACGCCGCGCCTGAGCGTTGCGGTAAAACCTAATCCTCGCCCCGTTACCCCGCCAACCCGCTCAACCCCGCCCATACGCCGGGCGGCTCGTCCAGCGGATCGGCCGCAGCCGTCGCCGACTTCCACGTGCCGCTGACGCTGGGCACCCAGACCGCCGGCTCGGTGATCCGTCCGGCGTCGTTCTGCGGCGTCTATGGCTTCAAGCCGACGCACAACCGTTACCCCACCGCCGGCGTGCTCGACACCGCCGCCCACCTTGACACCATCGGCACCTTTGCCCGCGCACTTGACGATCTGGCGTTGCTTGACGCCGCGCTGGCGGTGCCGACGGCGGCGGGCCCCTCGTCGATGCTGCGCAGTATCGGTGTCTGCCGCTCACCCCAGTGGTCGGAAGCCTCCGGTGCCATGCAGGCAGCCCTTGAAACGGCGGCCGAGCGCCTGCGCGCCGCCGGCCACAAGGTGGTCGATGTCATCCTGCCGGCGATCTTCGACGGCCTCGCCGAGGCTCAGGCCGTCATCCACAAGCACGAAGCCTGGCAGCACATGGGCACGATCCGCCGTGACCATGACGCTCAGGTGAGCGAGGCCTTCAAGACGTTCATCGACGCCGGCGCCGCCGTGTCGCCCGCCGACTATGCCGCCGCCCGCAACGTGCAGGATGGCTGCAAGGCCGCCCTGGCGCAGGTGTTCGCCGAGGCCGACGTGCTGCTGACGCCGGGCGCGCCCGGCATCGCGCCGGAGGGTCTCGGCGCCACCGGCAATCCGACCTTCAACCGCATGTGGACCGCCGTCGGCACGCCGTGCGTCGGCATCCCCGCCGCCATCGATGCCAGCGGCCTGCCGCTGGGTCTGCAATTCGTCGGCCCGCTGCAGTCGGACCGCGCCTTGCTGGCGTTTGCCAAGGCCGTGGCGCCGGCCATCGACGTTCGCGCCGTCCTCGAACAACAGAGCCTACAGGCCGCCTGATCCGCAACCGGATCATCAACGCACAGGGAGATGACCATGGAGCCCACGACGCAATTACCGTTCTCCGCCGACCAGCAGCGCTGGTACGAGGCGGCCTGTGCGCGCCTTGACGCCAATCGCCTGAAACAGCTGCTGTTCGATGTCACCAACATCCACAGCCCGACGGGTGCGGCCGCCGAGGCCAGCCACTTCATGGTCGAGCGCATGAACGCCGCCGGCCTCAAGGCCTCCTACCGGCCGATGACCGAGCGCTCCGGCAATGCGTTTGGCGAGCTGCGCGGTGCCGGCCGTGGCGCCACCCTGCTGCTCTACGCGCCGATCGACACCCACCTGGAGGGCAACGACACCGACCTGCCGTGGGCCGGCCCCAAGCTCTATGCCGACATGCAGCCGCGAGCCAAGATGGTCGGTGACTGGGTCTATGGCCTTGGCTCGTCGAACCCCAAGGCGATGGTCTCGACGCTGACCGAAGTGGCGACGGCGCTGATCGAGGCCGATGTGCCGCTGATCGGTGATCTCAACCTCGGCTTCGCCGACGGCGGCATGCCGGTCAACATCCCCGAGCGCGACAACGCCGGCATGTCGCATGGCGTGTTCCATCTGCTCAATCGCGGCATGGCGCCGGATTTCGCCATCATCATGAAGCCGTGGAACTGGGTCTATCACGAGGAACCGGGCATGGCCTGGTTCAAGATCCAGGTGAAGGGCACGCTGGGCTATGCCGGCGTGCCGCGCGGCCTGCCGAGCTTCCGCTCGTCGGTGGTGCCGGCGGCGACGGTGATCCAGGAGCTGGAAGCCTGGATCGTCGACTATGCCGAGCGCAACACCTCGGGCGTCATCAAGCCCTATGGCTGGATCGCCGGCGTGCGCTCGGGCTGGCCAGAGCGTCCGGCCTTCCCGTCGGCGACCACCGAGATCTTCTTCGACGTGCGCATCAACCCGCGCACCACGCCGGGCGAGGTGAAGGCGCAGTTCAAGGCCTTCATGGCCGAGCTCAAGCAGCGCCACCCCGACTTCGACCTCGACTGGGAGATGTACGGCTCGACGCCGGGCGGCACCACCGACGAGCGCAACTGGATCATCCAGTCCACCCGGCGCGGCTGGGAGACCATCGAGGGCCGCCCCTACACCACGCCGGATTATCTCGGCGGCCAGACCGACGGCGCGGCACTGCGCCGCCTCGGCGTGCCGACGGCGCGCATCGGCTGGCCGTGGCCGGCGGAAGGCTCGCCGGAGGAAATCGGCGAGGGCCTGGGCGGCATGGGCGCGACCTACGTGCCCGACCTGATGCCGTGCGCGAAAAAGATCCTCTACGCCGTCATCGACACGCTGACCCGCGAGCGGTCCGAACTCGGCCTGTAAGGCCGGACAACAGGAAGCACGACCCCGGCATGACCAAGACCACCTACCGTATCGGCCAGATCGTCCCCTCCTCCAACACCACCATGGAGACGGAGATTCCCGCCATGCTGCGGGCGCGCGAGGCGATCCGCCCCGAGCGCTTCACCTTCCACTCCAGTCGCATGCGCATGATGCACGTGACCAAGGAGGAGCTGGCGGCGATGGACGCCCAGAGCCTGCGCTGCGCGGCCGAACTGACCGACGCGCGCGTCGACGTGATGGGCTATGCCTGTCTCGTCGCCATCATGGCGACCGGGCTTGGCTACCACTGCCAGAGCGAGACCCGCTTGGCGGCGGTCGCCCGCCAGGAAGGTGCCGACATCCCCATCGTCACCAGCGCCGGCGCGCTGGTGCAGGTGATCAAGGCCATGGGCTACGGCAAGGTCGCGGTGATGACCCCCTATATGCGGCCGCTGACCGATCTCGTCGTCCAGTACATCGAGAACGAGGGCATCGGCGTCACCCACAGCGTGGCGCTGGAAATCCCCGACAATCTCGCCGTCGGCGCCCGCGATCCGCTGACCCTGCTGCAGGACATCGACCGGCTGGAGACATCGGGCGCCGATGCGGTGGTGCTGTCTGCCTGCGTGCAGATGCCGTCGCTGGCCGCCATCCCGATCGTCGAGCAGCGCCTCGGCCTGCCGGTGCTGTCCGCCGCCACCTGCACCACCCGCCGGATGCTGGAGACACTGGGTCTGGAGCCTGTCGCCCCCAACGCCGGCGCGGCGCTGGCCGGCGCCACCGTGTGAAGGGAGATTTTGCCATGTCCAAACCGTCCTCCCGCGCCCGGTCCCCTCAGGCGTTGAATGTAACGCCTATCTCGGGCACCAACTTGGGCCTTGCCGAGGAGAAAGGACGGTCCATGACGATGGAGCCCAAATACTACAAGAACTGGCATCTGGCGAAGAACCCCAGCGAATACCGGGTCACCGAGTTCGAATATACGGTCGTGCGCTTCTATGAAGCCTTCCAGCGCTGGGTCACCACCGTCGGTGACATGCTGGTGAACAGCGACATCAAGTTCTCCGAACACCTGATTTTGCATGTGATCCGCATGCAGAACCGGCCCAAGACCGGCGTCACCATCGCGCGCATGATCAACCGCGACGACCTGCCGAACATCCAGTATTCGCTGCGCAAGCTGGAGGCCGCCAAGCTGATCCAGAAAACCAAGGACAGCGGTTCCAAGACCTTCGCCTATGAGGTCACCGATCTCGGCCGGCGGATGACCGACGAGTATTCCTCCATCCGGTCCGACCTGCTGATGGCCAATCTGCGCGCCATCGCCGACTTCGAGGAACGCATCGCCGACGCCACCCAGCTGCTTTCGGTGCTCACCGGCATCTACGAGGAAACCAGCCGGAATTCCGCCACCTACGACCAGGAAAGCCTGTCGCCCAAGTAACCGCGGCAGCCAACACGGAAAGGGAAGCCATGTCCGACAATCCCGAACTCGGCAAGTTCATCGATACCTGCGGCTATCGCACCAACTGCCATGACCTCGGCAGCGGCGAGGCCGTGATGCTGATTCACGGCTCCGGCGCCGGTGTGTCCGGCTGGGCCAACTGGCGGGGCATCATGCCGCGCCTGGCCAACAACTTCCGGGTGATCGTGCCGGACATGGTGGGCTTCGGCTACACCGAAACCCCCGCCGACTACCAGTTCCGCTTCATGGACAGCTGGGTCGAGCAGATGCTCGCGGTGCTGGATGCCCTGAAGATCGAGAAGACCCACATCGTCGGCAACTCGTTCGGCGGCGCGCTGGCCATGTGGATCGCCTACAAGGCGCCGGAGCGCACCGACCGCCTGGTGCTGATGGGCGCCGGCGGCTGGCCGTCCAAGGTCGGCCCGGAGCTGGAAAAGCTGTGGGGCTACACCCCCTCCTTCGAGAACATGAAGGAGATCATGGACATCATGGCCTATGACCGCTCGCTGGTAACCGACGAGCTGGCCGAGCTGCGCTACAAGGCGACCCTGCGTCCCGGCGCCCAGGAAACCTTCGAGCGGGTGTTCCCGGCGCCGCGCCAGCGCTGGCTGGATTCCGAGGCGCTGGCCATCCACCAGCTGGAAGCGCTGACCAACGAGACGCTGATCATCCATGGCCGCGACGACCGCGTGGTCGATCCGGACATCTCGCTGAACCTGCACAAGTACATCAAGAACTCGCAGCTCCACATGTTCGGCAAGTGCGGCCACTGGACGATGATCGAGCACGCCGCCCGCTTCCAGCAGCTGGTGGAGAACTTCCTGATGGAAGGCCGCGGGTAACCCCGTGCAGGCCTATCGGCTCACCGGTGCCGGCCTCGACGCGCTAACGCGCGTCGAGGTGGCCACCCCCGCGCCTGGCCCCGGTGAGGTGCTGGTGCGGATGCGGGCGATGTCGCTCAACTCCCGCGACCTGTCGATTCTCGCCGGCCACTACCCCAACAAGCCCGACCTGCAGCCGCTGTCCGACGGCGCGGGGCTCGTCGAGGCGGTGGGTGCGGGCGTGACCGACGTGGGGGTTGGCGATGCCGTCACCTCCTGCTTCTACGCCGACTGGCAGAGCGGACCGGCAACCGCCGCCAATCACCGCCTGTCGCTGGGCTGCGAGCGCGATGGCGTGCTGGCACACTATGCGGTACTGCCCGCCACCGCCGTACTGCCGATGCCCGCGCACCTGAGCTTCGCCGAGGCCGCCACGCTGCCGTGCGCGGCGCTGACCGCCTGGAGCGCACTGTTCACCGAGGGTAAACTGCTGCCGGGCGAGCAGGTGCTGATCATCGGCACCGGCGGCGTCGCCCTGTTCGCGCTGCAGTTCGCCCGGCTGATCGGCGCCCGCGCCATCATGCTCTCGGGCGATGACGCACGTCTGGAGCGGGCGCGGAGCCTGGGCGCCGACCATGGCATCAACTACCGCACCACGCCGGACTGGGCGACGGCCGTACAGGCCGCGACCGACGGCGCCGGCGTCGACCTGGTGGTCGAGCTGGGCGGTGGCGGCACGCTGGCCCAGTCGCTCAAATGCGTGCGGGTGGGCGGGCGCATCAGCCTGATTGGCGCCATCGGCGGGCTGGAAGCCTCGGTGTTCGTGCCGGATTTCCTGTTCCGTCATATCCATCTCACCGGCATCACGGTGGGCCACCGCGACGACTTCCGGGCGATGAACGCCGCCATTGCGCGCCATGGCCTGCGCCCGTTGATCCACGCCCGCTACGATTTCGACGCCGCGCCGGCGGCGTACGCCGACATGATGCGCGGCGGCCATTTCGGGAAACTGGTCATCGAAACGCCCTGAACAGGGGCCACGATCAGCCGTCGCCATCGGCCTTCCCCCGGTCTGATGGCGATGCGGAAAGGGCGACACAGCGTGTCGCCCTTTTCCTTGAGTCAGTCACCGGACAACCAAAACTGCCTCAGGACAGCGCCTTCTTCAGCAGCTCGTTGACCACCGCCGGATTGGCCTTGCCGGCCATCGCCTTCATGGTCTGGCCGACGAAGAAGCCGAACAGCTTGTCCTTGCCGCCCTTGTAGGCTTCCACCTCGGAAGGATTATCGGCAAGGATCTTGGCGATCACCGCCTCGATGGCGCCGGTATCGGAGACCTGCTTCAGCCCCCGCTCCTCGACCACCGCGGCCGCGCCCTTGCCGGTTTCCAGCATGATCTCGAACACGTCCTTGGCCAGACGGCCCGACAGCGTGCCGTCGGCGATCAGCGCCAGCAGTTCCGCGCCCTGGGCTGCCGAAATCGGGCTCTCGACGATCGACTTGCCGGCCCGGTTCAGCGCGCCGAACAGGTCGGAGATCACCCAGTTGGACGCCGCCCGCGCGACCTCCGGCAGGCTCTTCTTCTGCAGCTCGGCGGACGCCGCCAGCAGCGCCTCGAAATAATCGGCGGTCTCCTTCTCCGCCGTCAGCACCGCGGCGTTGTAGTCGGAGAGCCCGAGATGGGTGACGAAGCGGGCCTTCTTTTCGTCCGGCAGTTCCGGCAGGCTGGCGCGGCAGCGATCGATGAACGCGTCGTCGAACTCCAGCGGCAGCAGGTCGGGATCGGGGAAATAGCGATAGTCGTGCGCTTCTTCCTTCGAACGCAGCGACCGCGTCTCGCCCTTCACGTTGTCGAACAGGCGGGTTTCCTGCACGATCGTGCCACCCTCTTCGAGGATGTCGACCTGGCGGCGGGCTTCATACTCGATCGCCTGCATGACGAAGCGCACCGAGTTGACGTTCTTGATCTCGCAGCGGGTGCCCAGCGGATCGCCAGGCTTGCGCACCGAAACGTTGACGTCGGCGCGCATGGAGCCTTCCTCCATGTTGCCGTCGCAAGTGCCGATGTAGCGCAAGATGGTGCGCAGCTTGCGCAGATAGGCGCCCGCCTCTTCCGGCGAGCGCATGTCCGGCTTGGAGACGATCTCCATCAAGGCCACGCCCGAGCGGTTGAGATCGACGTAGGAACGGGTCGGATGCTGGTCGTGCAGCGACTTGCCGGCGTCCTGCTCCAGATGGATGCGCTCGATGCCCACCGTCTTGGTGGCGCCGCTGTCGAGATCGAGCACGATCTCGCCCTCGCCCACAACCGGGTGCTTGAACTGGCTGATCTGGTAGCCCTGCGGCAGATCGGCGTAGAAGTAGTTCTTGCGGTCGAAGCGCGAGAACTTGTTGATCTGCGCGCCCAGCGCCAGGCCGGTGCGCACCGCCTGTTCGACACACATGCCGTTGATCACCGGCAGCATGCCGGGCATCGCCGCGTCCACCAGGCTGACCTGGCTGTTGGGCTCGGCGCCGAACGCCGTCGAGGCGCCGGAGAACAGCTTGGCGTTGGAGATGACCTGGGCGTGTACCTCAAGACCCAGCACGACTTCCCAGTCGCCGGTCATGCCACGGATACGATAGGGCTTGGTCTCGCTCATTTCACCCACCACTTCTCCGGCCGGGCGCTGAACGCCGCCGCCTGTTCAATCACGTGGCCGACCTTCAGCACGGTGGCCTCGTCCAGCGCCTTGCCGATCAGGTGCAGGCCCAGCGGCAGCCCGTCGGCCGACAGGCCCGCCGGTACCGACATCGCCGGCAGTCCGGCGAGGCTTGCCGGCACCGTGAACACGTCGTTGAGGTACATCTCGATCGGATCGGCCGACTTGGCGCCGAACGCGAAGGCCGCCGACGGCGCGGTCGGCGTCAGGATAACGTCGCACTGCGCGTAGGCGCGGGCGAAATCCTGGGCGATCAGCGTGCGCAGCTGCTGCGCCTTCAGGTAATAGGCGTCGTAATAGCCGGCCGACAGCACGTAGGTGCCGATCATGATGCGCCGCTTCACTTCCTGCCCGAAGCCCGCCGCGCGGGTCTCCTCGTACATGTCGATCAGCGAGCCGTTGTCGGGGGCCACCCGCAGGCCATAGCGCACGCCGTCATAGCGGGCGAGGTTGGAGGAGGCCTCCGCCGGCGCCACGATGTAATAGGTCGGCAGCGCGTATTTGGTGTGCGGCAGCGACACCTCGACGATCTCGGCACCGGCGGCCTTCAGCCAGTCGGCGCCGCGCGTCCACAGGGCGTCGATCTCCGCCGACATGCCGTCGACGCGATATTCCCTGGGAATGCCGATCCTCAGACCCCGGATGTCACCGGTGAGCGCCGCCTCGAAATCAGGCACGGCGACATCGAGCGACGTCGAGTCCCTGGGGTCGAAGCCACACATCGACTTCAGCAGGATCGCGCAGTCGCGCACGTCGCGCGCCATCGGGCCGGCCTGGTCGAGCGACGAGGCGAAGGCGACGATGCCCCAGCGCGAACAGCGGCCGTAGGTCGGCTTGATGCCGGCAATGCCGGTGAACGACGCCGGCTGGCGGATCGACCCGCCGGTATCGGTGCCGGTGGCGCCGGGCACGATGCGCGCGGCGACCGCCGCCGACGAACCGCCCGACGAGCCACCGGGCACCAGCGCCTCGCCGTTGGCGCCACGCCACGGGTTGATGACATTACCGAACGCGCTGGTCTCGTTGGAGGACCCCATGGCGAACTGGTCGAGGTTGAGCTTGCCCAGCATCACCGCGCCGTCGCGGAACAGGTTTGCGGTCACCGTCGACTCATAGGGCGGCACGAAGCCTTCGAGTATCTTCGAGGCCGCGGTGGTCTGCACCCCCCTGGTGCAGAACAGGTCCTTGATGCCCAGCGGGACGCCGGCCAGCGGCCCGGCGGTGCCGGCGGCGAGGGCTGCGTCGGCGGCTTTCGCCTGCTCAAGCGCCAGCTCCGGCGTCTCGACGATGAAGGCGTTGAGGTCGCGCGCGGCCGCCACGGCGGCGATGTGCGCCTCGGCCACCTCGACCGCCGAGAAGGACTTGGCAGCCAGGCCGTCGCGCAGGGCGGCGACCGTCAGTTCAGTCAGATCCGTCATTATTCGATCACCTTCGGCACGGCATAGAAGCCAAACTGGGCTTCCGGCGCATTCCGCAGCACCGCGTCCTGGATGCCGCCATCGTTCACCACGTCATCGCGCCAGCGCAGTCGCTGGGCGACAGCGGACGTCATCGGCTCCACACCGGTGGTATCCACTTCACTCAATTGCTCGACAAACGCCAGTATCCCATTGAGTTCATTCTTCATTGGCTCGACCGCCGCCTCGTCGAGGCGGAGCCGCGCCAGATGGGCGATACGTTTGACGGTATTGGCGTCAATGGACATGGACGATCCTCGCAACCGAAGCCTGAATGAGGCAAAAGCGAATGTGTGCGGCGAGCCTTAGCAATCGCACGCGGGGGCTTCAAGGGAGCCGCGTGGAAGGCTATGCCTTTAACGGCTGCTACTGACGAGGAAATCGCCCGCCATGACCGCCACTGCACCGTCGCCACGCCGTATCGCGCCATCCGTCAAGTTCCTGTGGCTGGTCGCCGGCCTGATCCTGCTCGCCGTGCTGGGCTGGGTCGCCTACCACGCCTTCGCGCCGCAGCTGATGCGCATGGCCTTCGTCCCCAAGGTCAGCTTCGCCGAGAGCGAGCTGGCGCCGGCACCCGATTACGCCGATCCGGCCGTCTGGGTGGCGATGCCCGGCCATCCGGGGCCGTCGCAGGACGTGCCGGCCGGCTACAGGGCCGCGCCCAGGCCGCAGATCGACGTGTTCTACGTGCCGCCGACCACCTTCCTCAAGAACAGCCGCTGGAACGCGCCGCTCGATGACGCAGAGACCAACGAACGCACCGACATGATGGTCCGCCACCAGGCCAGTGTCTTCAACGGGGTCGGTCAGATCTGGGCGCCGCGCTACCGGCACGCCGCCTTCGGCGCGTTCCTGTCCGACCAGCCGGCCGATGTCGGCCAGGCGCTGGCTGTTGCCTACACCGACGTGCAGGCGGCGTTCGATGCCTATCTGGCGGCCAGCGGCAGCCGCCCCTTCATCCTCGCCGGCCACAGCCAGGGCAGCCTGCACGCGCTGGCACTGCTGAAGGATCGCATCGCCAGCCAGCCGCTGGTCAAACCGCGGCTGGTGGCGGCCTATCTGGTCGGCTGGCCGATCTCGTCGAAAGCCGACCTCGAACCGCTGGGGCTGGAGGCCTGCGCCACCCCGGCCGCCACCGGCTGCGTGCTGTCGTGGCAGAGCTTCGGGGAACCGGCCGACGTCAGCGGCATCGCCGCCGTCTACAACGCCACGCGCGGCGCCAGCGGCATCGCCCGCGCCGGCACCCCGATGGTGTGCGTCAATCCGCTGTCCGGCTGGGCGGACAGCCGCCGGGTAGACGCCAACGCCAACCTTGGGGCACTTGCCTTCTCCAAGCCCGATGAGCCGCTCGGCCCGCTGGAGGCGGAAGTGACCGGCGCCACCTGCCAGAGCGACGGTTTCCTGCACCTGACCCACAACCCGGACGCGCCCTACGACAAGTTCCTGCTGCCGGGCGAGAACTACCACGTCTATGACTACGCGCTGTTCTGGGCCAACATCCGCGCCAACGCGCAGATGCGGGTCGAGGCCTATTTCGGCCCGCGCCGCCCGCTGGCCACCCGGCCGTGATCACCAGCGATCTGAGGGCCTTCACCGCCGCCCTGCCCGCCGGCGGCCGGCTGGCAGGGCTCGACGTTGGCGACAAGCGGGTCGGCCTCGCCTTCTGCGATGCCGGCTGGACCATCGCCACCCCGGCGGAAACGCTGCAACGCCGGCGCTTCACCCAGGACGTGGCGACCTTGAAGCCGCTGTTCGAGAAGCAGCGCATCGCCGGTCTGGTGATCGGTCTGCCGCTCAACATGGACGGCAGCCAGTCACCGCAGACCCAGTCGGTGCGCACCTACGCCTACAACCTCGACAACGCGCTCGGGCTTCCGATCCTGCTGTGGGACGAACGCTGGTCCACTGCCGCCGTTACCCGGGCGATGATCGAGGCCGACCTGTCGCGGGCCAAGCGGGCCGACCGGGTCGACAGGGCCGCGGCCGGTTTCATCCTCCAGGGCGCCATCGACGCCCTGGCTCACCAGCTGCCCTGAAAGCGCGCCGTATCGCGCCGTCCCTGCGGCGCTCAGCCGCCCTGACGGTGGCGCCAGTCCCGCTTGACCTTCTTGGCCAGCGACCAGCGATGCACCTCCGACGGACCGTCGTAGATGCGGAAAGCGCGGATCTCGCGGAAGATCTGCTCGACCGGGGTGTCGCGGGTGACGCCCTTGCCGCCGAGAATCTGCACGCAGCGGTCGGCGACGCGGTACAGCGCCTCCGACACCGCCACCTTGGCCATGCTGGACTCGGTGGTGCCGGTGGCGCCGTCGTGGCGGTTGTCCAGCACCCAGGCGCACCAGTCGATCATCAGTTCCGCCTGTTTCAGGTCGAGCAGGTTGTCCGCCAGCATGTAGCCGACGCCCTCATGATCGACCAGCGGCTTGCCGAACGCCTGGCGGGTGCAGGCATAATCCGCCGCGATGTCGTGGGCCCGCTGGGCCGCGCCCCACCAGCGCATGCAGTGGGTGAGCCGGGCCGGCGCCAGCCGCACCTGGGCATAGCGGAAGCCTTCATCGACCTCGCCGAGAATCTGGTCGGCCGGCACCCGCACGTCGTCGAGCGACAGCACGGCATGACCGCCGGGCATGGAGTTGTCGATGGTGTCGAGAATGCGGTCGAGCTTGATGCCCGGCGTGTTCATGTCGGCCAGGAACATGGTGGCGGACTGGCCGGTGCGGGCCATGATGATGCCGAAGCCGGCGCCCTCGCCGCCGGTGATCAGCCACTTGCGACCGTTGATGACCCAGTGGTTGCCGTCCTGGCGGGCGGTGGTCGACAGCATCGACGGGTCGGAGCCGACGCCGCCGTCGGGCTCGGTCATCAGGAAGGCCGAGCGGCAGTCGCCGGCCGCCAGCGGTTTCAGGAAGCGCTGCTTCTGCTCTTCCGTCGCCACCTTCTCCAGCAGATGCATGTTGCCCTCGTCCGGCGCCATGCAGTTGAGCGCCACCGGCCCCAGCGTCGAATAGCCGGCGGCACGGAACACGGTGGCGATCTCGCGGTGGTTCAGCCCCTGGCCGCCCCATTCGGTGCCCACATGCGGCGCCAGCAGGCCGGCGGCGCGGGCCTTGGCCTGCATCTCGCGCACCAGGTCGGCCGCCGGGCCATGGCCGAAGGCGCGCGGGTCACGTTCAAAGGGGATGATCTCCTCACGGATGAACGCCGATACGCGCTCCGCCAGTTCCCGCTCGCGCGGCCCACGCTCGAACTCCACCATCGATACTCTCCCGTCTGCGCCGGGGCAGTCTTGCCCGCCGGCCTTGTCTCATCCCGAACAACGCCCCTGCGGATGGTGCCAAAGACCGCCGGCGCGCAACTAGCGAGTTCATCAGTGCCGTCGGATGGAGCCCACTGCAACATCGCCGCCGGGGGGTATCGCCTGGCCACCGAAACCGATTCCGCTTCCGGCACCCGGATTAGTAGATTATTGAAAATGCAGTCGTAACGTCTGCGCCGACATGATCCGGGGCCCGACAATCGCCATGCCAGATGACACTACCTCCGTGGTGCTGACCCTACGCGACCAACCGGACGCGGCCGTGGCGGCCCTGCGCATGCTGGCCGGCCAGACCCACCAGGCCCTTGACGTGGTGGTGGTGACAGGCGGCGACAACGCCACTACCGAAGCCGCCGGGCGGACCCTGGCCGAACTGGCACTGAACAGCCGGATCATCGTGTCGACCACCAATGATGATGCCCTGTTTCTGTCGCGGTCCCGCAATGCCGGCGTGGCGGCGAGCCGGGGTGCCTATGTCACCTTTCTTGAGCCTGGCATCCACTGGAAGCCGGACAAGCTGGCAGCCCAGGTGGCACGACTGCAATCCGATGGCGACGCGACTTTGTGCCTGGTTCAGGGACGGTGGCATGACCGCGCCGGCCAGCCCGAGGGGCTGATCTGCCGGAACATGTCGACTCCGGACACCGAGGGCTGGCGTGCCCTGCTGTGGGCGGAAACCGTGCCCGCGACCTGCGTCATGGCGCGGCGTATCGACCTCGGCACGCACCCTTTCGACACCACGCTTGCCTTCGGCGCCGAGCAGGACTTGTGGATCAAGCTTGCCACCAACGGACATACCGCGTTCATCACCACGCCGCTGGTCGACTGCCCGCGCCCCTCGGCCCGCACATTCGACTGGCACGCCGCCCTGCAGGCTGGCCACATGATGATCGACGGCCACCTTGCGGATTTCGCCGATCAGCTCAGTCCGTTCGAGCGATACCGCGCCCGTGCCCGCGTGCTCGCGGAAGTTGGGCTGTTGCTCGCGGCCGATCCACGCCAGCGCTCCCGTGCCACCGGCCTGCTCGCCCGGGCCGCGCTCGCGGGCGTCATGTCCCCCCGCCAGGCCTGGCGGGCGTTACACCCCGGTTCCGCCGGCGACCCGCTTCCGCCCGCGCGCTGAACTGGCCGCTTGTCGCCGCCGCTGCTTCCGTGTTGACTGTCACCCCGACCACTCCGGACCCTCCAGGCATGATCGATCACGCTGCCCGCCACCTCTGCCCCCCCGCCAGGCCCAGCCTGTGCGTGGTGGTCGACGTCGAGGAGGAATTCGACTGGCGCCGCCCGTTCCGGGCAAGCAATACCGGTTGCGAGGCAATCGGTCGCCTCGCCCAGGCGCAGGCGATCTTCGCCCGCCATGGCGTGACACCGTGCTATCTCGTTGATCATCCGGTGGCTGCGGACGAACAGGCGCGCAAGCTGATCGGCCCCTGGCTGGCCGCCGGTGCCTGCGACATTGGCGCCCAGCTCCACCCGTGGGTGACGCCACCGCACGAGGAAGTGGTCTGCACCCGCAACTCCTTCCCTCACAATCTCGATCCCGACCTCGAAAAGCGCAAGCTCGCCACGCTGATGGAGGTGATCCGCGAGGGCTTTGGCGCCTACCCGCGCGCATACAAGGCCGGACGCTATGGCCTTGGCGACCACAGCGTCGATACCCTCACCGGCTTCGGCTTCGAGATCGACACCAGCGTCGTGCCGCACTGGACCTATCGCGGCGCCGGCGGCGGCCGCGACTTCATCGGCCTGCCGAATCAGCCATTCTGGCTGTCACCCCGACAACACCTGCTTGAACTCCCCTTCTCGGTTGTCCTGACCGGCCCATTGGGTCGCCGGATGCCGCTGGCGCTGGAGCGGCTGATCTTCAGCCCCACCGGCATTCGCCAGTCGATGCCCGGCATCCTCTCCCGACTGGGCCTCGCCAGCCGGATCAAGCTCAGCCCGGAAGGCAGCAGCCTTGCGGAGATGAAACAGGCGGTGGACGCCCTCCTGTCACGCGACCGGCATTACCTCTGCCTGTCGTTTCACAGCCCGTCGCTATTGCCCGGCTGTACGCCCTATGTCCGCACCGATGCCGACCTGGAGGACTTCCTGGACCGCCTCGACCGGATTCTCGCCTACATCATCGGTCAGCGTGGCGTGACGCCAACCGGCGTCTTCGAGTTGCGCCGGCAACTGATGACGGCGCCAGCCGCGCTGGCGGCATGACCCGCCACCAGACCGGAAGACCATCGGCCTGACACCCGGCGCCAACATCAGGTCGCCGGTTGCCCGGCCAGGATGCCCCGGATCAGGCGGTTGGCTGACGCAGCAGCAGGGCCACCAGTGCATCGGCATGAGCACTGACCCGCTTCTCGTCGAACATGTCGATGCCATGGATGCGGTCGACTTCAGGGGCCAGCATGAATGGTGCCTGGGCGGCCGAGGAAATGATGTAGAATAAAGAGATCGGCGACACATCGGGCAGATGGCCAAGCTCGATCAGCTTTTCCAGCCGGCCGACGCCCTCCTGATGCAGCGGCGCCACGAAGGTGTCCACCATCCACTGCAGCCGGCTGGTCTCGGCGACGCATTCATGGGCCATGAGTCGCGCATGTTCGGGGTGATGGGCACAGTAATGCACCCACTGGCGTATCCAGAGCGCCATCCGCTCGCCGGGCGGCAGATCCTGACGCCGGATGTTGTCATCGTCGAGCGTCGACCACATCCGCTCGAACATTCGCGACACCGCCGCTTTCCACAGCGACTCCTTGTCGCCGAAGTAGTATTTGATAAGTCCGTGGTTAACGCCGATACTGGCGCAGATATCCCGGACACTGACGGCCTCGAAGCCGCGTTCAGCAAACAGAATCAGGGCTCTTTCGAGAATTTTCTCCCGCGTGGAGAGGCCTTTGCTCTCGCCACCAACGGGTTCGTCTACTGCTTCGACCGCACGCATGTTCAATCTTTTTTGGTTTTCGGGAACTTGTCTATTTTCTCATTGGTTAAGACATACTTATCGACAGTCGCAACTACGATTGAAAACACATCGCAAATGCAACCAACGAAAGCTGTATCGACTCCATCCAATCAAGACACAAGGAAGTCCCAGCTTGCACCATGTGGTGGCGGACCCGGGTTAGCGTCCGCGCTCGTGGTGTAATTTCCGGTGTAGGCGATGGTGTATTCCGGGGTGGGGCATGCCCCACCCCGGAATGCGGCGTCGCTGGTGGCCACCGGGTTCATCGTTATGGTGGAGTTTGCA